>JBBAFY010000031.1:0-25693 GCA_041655135.1 Tissierellales bacterium | reverse complement strand
AATTTCTCCTCCTAGCTTCTTGTAAAGACCTAGTATCTCTACAGTAGGAAGAAAAGAGCCTATCCCATATCGTATTCCAGATGTATTGATTTCTATACCTTTATCCTTATCTATTATTTTCTTTAGAACCTTTTCTATAAGCTCCTTATATTCTTCTAGTTTAACAGTTTTGTCATTCATGTATTTAACATATCTATCTATTAGATTTATATGCCCTACAACATCAAAGTTATTGAATATATCTATTACCTCATACATTTCTTTATAGTAGAGATAATATACATCTAGTAAATCCCTGTCTTGAAACAGCTGGCCCTCATGCATTTCTTTGCCCATGACAGTATGAATAGACATAATAATAAAATCAAAGTCTTCAAGGTGTACTTTTTCATGGATATTATTTACTAGATGAGGTTGCATGCCTAGCTCAATTCCACTTAATATTTCAATTCGTCCTTTATAATTACATTTAATTCTCTCTAGTTCTTCAAAATAATCATTTACACTAAAAACAAAGTCCATTTCTTCATTGCCATAATCATAATCATTATGATCTGTGAAGCAAAGAGTTTTGATGTTTTTTTCTAAGGCGCCCTCTACCATTTCCTCCATAGAGTATTTGCAATCTCCAGAAAAACTACTATGGACATGATAATCGTACATTTATACCACTCCTAAAATGAAGTATAATTGAAATCCTGGTATTTTACGTAATCTTTTGTTAGTAGTAAAGAATATTATAAGATAGAAGATTTACAGAGTTATTTTTTCTCTGCCTGAAAATCTTCTTTATATTGTAGCTTATAAAGCTCGTAGTACATACCGCCTTTTTTTAGTAGCTCTTGATGTGAGCCTATCTCTCTAATTCTACCTTTATGAAGTACAATTATCTTATTGGAACGCTGTATTGTTGATAGTCTATGAGCTATAGCTATTGAGGTTCTATTTTTTACTATTTTACTTAAAGCATCTTGAATAAGAATTTCTGTTTCAGTATCGATATTTGATGTAGCTTCATCTAATACTAAGATATCAGGTTTAAATGCTAATGATCTTGCAAATGCGAGAAGCTGCCTTTGACCTGCTGATAGGGTAGAGCCCCTTTCCATAACAGGTTCTTCATATTTTTTAGGAAGTTTCTCAATAAATGTATCTGCATTTACATATCTAGCAACTTCTATGATTTCTTCATCAGAAATATCTGTATTATTTAATCTAATATTGTCCTTGATAGTACCTGTAAATAGGAAAACATCTTGAAGAACTATTCCTATTCGCTTCCTTAATTCATACTTATCCATGTCTTTAATGTTAGTATCATCTATTAGTATTTCACCCTTTTGTATATCATAGAATCTGTTTATTAAGCTAATAATAGATGTTTTTCCTGCGCCTGTTGCACCGACAAAAGCTACAGTTTCTCCTGGATTTATGGTGAAGCTAACATCTTTAAGAACCCAATTTTCTTTTTCATATGCAAACCATACATTCTTAAATTCAATTTTACCCTTAATAGTATCTTTGTAGACTGGCTGCTTAGGATTCCCAATATCCTCTTCGGTATCCATTATCATAAAGATTCTTTCAGAGGACGCCATTGCTGCCTGAAGTATATTATATTTTTCAGTCAAATCTAGTATAGGTTCAAAGAACATTTGAAGATAATTTACAAATGCATATAATACTCCAAACTCTAGAGCACCATTTATTACATTATTACCACCAATCCAAATTATCAAAGTTATTCCTAAGGAGCGTATTACTTCTATAATAGGTCTGAATACTGCATATAGCTGAATTTCTTCCTTAGTAGATTTTAAGTAATCCTCATTTATTTCGTCAAATTCTATGAATTTTTTGTTTTCCTTGCTGAAAATATGAACTGTTTTCATTCCCGTAATATTTTCATTTAAGGATGAATTAATGCGGGCCAACCTTACTCTAACCGCTCTATAAACCTTTCTAATACGTATTCTAAATATAATTGATGCTATGATGATAAAGGGTAAGACAGTAAATGAAAATATGGCCAATTTAACATTCATATTAAACATCATTATCACAATGCCTGCTAATAAAAATATATCCTTAAAAAGGGTGATTAAAACACTTGAATACATTTCATTCAGAGATTCTGTATCATTTGTAACCCTAGTAACCAGCCTACCAATGGGGTTCTTATCAAAATAGGATAGTGACATTTTCTGTAAGTGAGTAAAAACTTCTTGTCTAATATTAAAAACAATCCTCTGACTAGTATAGTTTAGAATATATACCTGAGCATAGTTAAAAATAAAGCTGAGAAGAATTACTGTAAGAAAGACTATTCCTACCATCTTAAGATTTTCAGTATCATTTTCTCTAAATATTCTATAATCCTCTGTAGAAAGCAAACTGGCCACATATGTATCACTATTTACGGATACAATATAGCTACTATCTTGATTGCTAACTGATGGCTTGTCATTATCATTTTCTATATAACCGTCTACTAAGTAATGGTTACCATTTATTTTAACTATTGTTTTTATTTCTGCATCCTTAAGCGCACCCTTTTCGGTGTCTGACAGTTCATTTTCACGGATGTAAATTTTGTCTTCATACATTATGCCTTCCATAGCTGAGTTTTTATCAACTACATACATTGGATTAAGATAAGCTCTTATATTATCGTCAATTGTATACTTTAATATATATGGACGCGCCAAATCACCAGCAGTTACCGCCATAAGGAGGACTATACATATTAAGATATAAATCCAGTATGGCTTTGCATATGATAGTAGCCTTTTCATCAGCTTAGAATCATATGCTTTACCTAAGGTTTCTTCTTCATGAAAATTAGTCATTTGTCAATCCCCCCTTTATAGATTTTGGATTCTATCTTCTAATAGTTGTTTTTCATAAATGCCCTTATAAATACCCTCATTTTTCAGTAGTTCATCATGTGTTCCTCTTTGAACAATTTCACCTTCATCTAAAACAATAATCTCATCTGCACTTTTTAAAGTAGAGATTCTATGAGATATAATTATTGTAGTACGGGACTCCATTATTTCATCTAAATTTCCTAAAATTTTCTCTTCAGTTTCAGTATCTACTGCAGATAAGCTATCGTCTAATATTAATATTCCTGGGCTTTTTACTATTGCCCGCGCAATAGAAGTTCTCTGCTTTTGCCCTCCAGACAATGTAACCCCTCTTTCTCCAAGTATTGTATCAAACTTTTGAGGAAATTCTAATACGTTAGAATAGAGCTCTGAAAGCTTTGCAGCTTCAATTATTTTTTCTTCTACTAGTTCATTTTCAAATGTAAAACCGATATTATCTCTAATAGTTGTAGAGAAAAGAAAGCTTTCTTGTGGAACATATCCAGTATTTTCTCTTAAGGACTTAATGGATATATCCTTAATGTTAACTCCGTCTACCAGAATGCTTCCTTCATTTATGTCATACAATCTTAACAATAAATTTACTAAAGTTGTTTTTCCGCTTCCTGTTCTTCCAATGATAGCTAAAGTGTTTCCTGCCTTAACTTTAATATCTATATTCTTTAGAGCATAGATATCAGTTCCAGGGTATTTAAATGACACATTATTGTATTCTATATCTCCTTTTATAACTGGTAGATTTATTGCATTTTCACTATCTATGATTTCTGCTTGCTCATTAAATATTGTGTTTAATCGTTCCATTGAAGCAATTCCTCTTTGAAACATGTTTATTACCCAACCAATAGCCATTATTGGCCATACTAGAAGACCTAGATAGCTATTAACCGCTATAAATTCACCTATAGTAATTTCGTTATTTATGACTGAAATACCACCATACCATATTAATATAAGGAAGCTTAGGGCAGATATAAATTGAATTAAGGGAGAAAACATACCCCAAACCTTTATTAGGTTCATATTCATTTTAAAGTTGTGTTCATTTGAAACAGTAAAATTCTCAATTTCTTTTTCCTCTTGAACAAAGGATTTTATTACTCTCACTCCTGCAAAGCTCTCTTGTACTTTATCAGTTAATTTAGAAAAAGCATCTTGTACGTTTTTAAATCTTCCATGTATCATCTTACCAAATTTCATAACTAAGAAAGCTAGAAAGGGCAAAGGTATAAGAGCTACTAATGTAAGCTTTAAATTCGAAGTTCTTATCATAGCATATACAGCTGATATAGTTATGAAAACAGAATCAGTAATCATTACAACACCAGGACCTAAAGCCATTCTTACTGCATTAATATCGTTAGTTGCATGGGCCATTAAGTCACCTGTTTTGTGGTTATTGAAGTAGTTTGTTGAAAGTGTTTGAAGATGCTCGAATAGCTTATTTCTCATGTAGTATTCTAGTTGTCTTGAGGTTTTGCTAATGTATATTCTCCAGAAATATCTTCCTACGCCAATTACAAGCCCTGTAGCAACTATATATATTGAATATTTAGCAAGGTTTTGGCTAGTTAGTGTTCCAGTTTCAAGTGAATCAAAGACTATTCTAAATATTTGAGGCACTAATAATTGAAAGATATCAACTATTATAAGCCACAAGACACCTAGTACATACTTCCACTTATGCTTGATAAAAAAATCTTTTAGTGTTTTGAAATTATGCATAATATGCCTCCTTAGTATTACATATATAACATCCACCTTATTTATTTCGACACTCAAAACAATTTTCCTTCTAGGTTAAAAAAATTTATGGTAGTACCATGTTTAGCAAATACGAATATTTTTTTAAGTATGTTAAAAACTATAGCTAAAGCTTTGTAAATATGATTTAAAGTATGGAGGTGAAAAACTATGGAAATGAACAATATGGATATTTTGAAAAAGAAGCTTTTAGATGCACAAGAAATGGTAAGAGATTATGAAATGTTTTCAAAAGAGTTGAAAGACAAGAAAATACAAAGGGCCTTTAAAGATTTTGCTGAAGAATCAGGTATGCAAGCAAGCAAGATGCAAGAAATGATAGATGAATATGAAGAGATGAAATAAAGAAAAATGTGGTGAATTGAGTTAAGACTATCAGAAAAAGACTGATTTTTGTATTAGTCTTTTTCTGTTTGTGAAAAAAATAAATCTTATACTTTGAAGGAAAAAACATAACCATGAAGAAATACTATATATTAACATAAACAACTTATATTATGATGTTTTTTTATGTAAATTTATTTAAGGATATTCTAAGCAAATGATCTAAAGGCTTAGAATATAATTAGTGGAAGGAGGGATACAAAACTATGAAAAAACCATTAATTATTGCACACCGAGGAGCTTCTGCATATGCACCTGAAAATACTATGGGAGCTTTTATGAAAGCAATAGAAATGAATTCTAATGGAATTGAATTAGATGTTCACATGACAAAGGACAAGGCTTTAGTAGTATGTCATGATGAAAAAGTAGATAGGACAACCAATGGAATGGGTTTTATTAAGGATTTTACTCTGGAGGAAATCAAGGACTTAGATGCAGGAAGTTGGTTTGGAGAAGAATTTAGAGGACAAAGGATACCAGAACTATGGCAAGTGTTAGAGCTTATTAAAGATACTGATATTCTGCTAAATATTGAACTTAAAAATGCTCCCATATTATATGCAGGAATAGAAAAAAAGACAATAGATTTGATTAATGGATATGGGATGGAGGATAGGACAATTATATCTTCATACAATCACTATTCTCTAGTGGAGATAAAGAAAATAGATCCTAGAATTAAAACTGGTGCTCTATATAATGCAGGATTAGTAGAACCTTGGATATATGCGAAAAGAATTAAGGCCGATGCCTTACATCCTTTTTTCTACAATTTACTGGTGCCTGGTTTTGTAAAAGCTTGTATTGAAAATGGTATTTTATTGAATGCATTTACTGTTGATGATGAACCATATATAAAGGCATTAGTTGATCTTAAAATAAATGGTATTATAACCAATTATCCAGATAAAGCAATAAAAATAAGAGATAATAATGGAGGGTATTAAATGAAACTTAATTATAAGAAGACATTTATATTAGGTCTTGGTTTCTTTGTTATAAGTTTAGTATGGTCTTTATATAATTTTTATGTTCCCTTATTTTTGAGAGATTTTGTTGAAAGCCAATTTTGGATAAATGCGATAATGACCTTTGACAATATATTAGCCGTGTCTTTGATTCCTGTCATTGGAGCTATGAGCGATAATACAAGGACTAGATTTGGTAGAAGGTTACCATTCTTAATCATAGGTATTCCAATATCAGCAATATTGTTTAGTATATTACCTTTTTATGCAGGGTTTCTAAGTATAATAATAATTTTGTTTTTCTTAAATCTATCAATGTCTATATATAGAGCACCAACTATTGCTCTGATGCCAGACATTACACCAGCCCCACTTAGAAGCAAGGCTAATGGTGTTATTAACTTCATGGGTGGATTAGCATCTGTATTGGTTCTATTTGTTGGAGCTTTTGTATATGAGTATAATAAATACTTGTTGTTCATAGCTACTTCAGTACTTATGATACTATCTTTATTGCTTCTAATGAAGTTTATAAAAGAACCTGATAAAGGAGTAGTTAGTAAGGAAGATAAGATAAATATTTTTGGTACTCTATCTGAGGTATTAAGGAGCAAGGATAAAACAGCACGTAATATATTATGTGCAATTTTCTTCTGGTTTGTTGCATATCAAGGGGTTGAGGCTACTTTCAGTAACTATAGTGTGTACTTTTTAGGGACAACAGAAAAGACAGGATCTATTATTTTAAGTAGTTTTGCAGGTATGTTTTTAGCATTCGCCATACCAAGCGGTTTGATTGCTTCAAAAGTAGGAAAGAAAAGAACTATTTTAATGGGTATTACAGGATTGGCTATAGTTTTTCTCGTGTTATCAACTATTAGATCAGATACCACATTTTTGTCATTACAATTTAACGTCATAATGATGATTCTCATGGGAATAGGAGGATTTTTCTGGGCACTAATAAATATCAACTCTTATCCTATGGTTGTAGAATGTACTACAGAAGATAAAATAGGAACATATACAGGTCTATATTACTTCTTTTCATCCTTAGCAGCTATATTAGGACCTTTAGTGTTTGGTTTCTTTGTTGACCTAATTGGGTTTGGTTTTATGTTTGTTCTATCTTCATTTTCCTTTATGTTAGCATTTGTATTTATATTTTTGACTAAGCCTAAAAATACGACAAGTACTAATACTAAGAATATTTAACTAAGAAAATTATTATTGCTTCTTCATGTAAGCCAAAAATTACTTATATTTTTATTTTTAATGTATGCAATCTAAACTAATGGCAATTATATCAATAATATACTATTATATATGTAGGAACAGACTTATTATTAAATTTATGATAATGTTTGAGAAAGGTGAACTATATGAAAAAAATAAAAGTAATTTATAATCCTTCTTCAGGTAGACAGGTTATCCAAAAGAGAATAGACGGGATTTGTAAGATACTATTGGACAATGGATATCTAGTGGGGAAGATGGCAACTCAAAAAAAGAATGATGCTATGTATGAAACTATAAAATGCTGCAATGAAGATTGGGATGCCATTGTGGCCTGCGGAGGAGATGGCACTGTAAATGAGGTCGCTACAGGTATAATACTAGGAGGAAGAAAAATCCCTGTTGCTATATTAGCAGCTGGTACTGTTAATGATTTTGCAAATTTTATGGCTTTGCCTAAAGACCCGAAAGAATTTTGTGAAATGATAATGAATGAAAAAACATTAGATGTAGATCTAGGAAACTGGGGAGATAAGTATTTTGTAAATGTAGCTGCTGGAGGATTTTTAACCAATGTAGCCCATTTGGTACCGACAGAAAGCAAAAATGTTTTAGGTAGAATGGCTTATTATCTGGAAGGACTTAGGGAAGTGCCTAAACAGATGTTTAGTGGTATAAATGTTAAGATTACAAGTGAAGAATACTCTTCAAAGGAAGAAATATTCTTGTTTATAGTATCTAACAGTTCCTCTATTGGTGGTTTTAAGATGCTTGCTCCTAAGGCACAAGTAGAGGATGGACTATTAGATTGTATTATAGTTAAAAAATCAGAAATACAAGAAACTCTGTCAATATTCTTAAATGTTTTAACAGGCGAGCACATAAATCATCCTAATGTAAAGTATTTCAAAACTAAGAAAGTGATTATTGAATCAGAAGATGAAGTACAAGTAGACATAGATGGAGAATATGGAGGGGTATTACCAGCTGTATTTCAGGTAGTACATAGAAGCTTTAGAATATTTATTTAAGAAAAAGGAGCCTAAGCTCCTTTTTTCTCTTTATTTGGTTTCTCTTTTATTTTATCACTGCTCATGCTTTCCATCATGCATTTACCTTCGAAAATAGCGTTTTCATCTATAATTAATGTTTTAACCTCCACATCTCCTACTAGCTTTGAAGTATTACCTAATCTAAGATGCTCATGGCATTTTAGATTTCCATTTACAGTTCCAGAAATAAAGATACTATCACCTTCTAAATTTCCTGTTACTTTACCTTCAATACCTATAGTTATATTTCCTTCAGAAAAAATATCTCCAACGATTTCGCCATCAATTCTAATAGCTCCTTTGGCTTCAATTTTACCACTGATTTTAGTGTTTTTACCTACAAAAGTATCAATATTATCTTGACTTTTTTTAAACATATCCACCCTCCTAAATACAGTTAATCCATATTATCTATAACCTTCATTGGATCTATCAAATTTCCGTTTAATCTTATTTCAAAGTGGAGGTGGGGGCCAGTGCTTCTTCCAGTGCTTCCCATTTCGCATATGACTTGTCCCTTTTCTACCTTGTCTCCAACTTTAACTAATATTTTTCTGTTATGACCATAAACAGATTGATATCCGTAACCGTGGCTTATGATTACATATCTTCCGTAGCTGGAGTTATACCCCGAAAAGGTTACCACACCACTACCAGCTGCCTTTATCTTAGTTCCAGAATTATTTGCAATATCCAATCCATTATGGAACTCTCGACCCCTACCAAAAGGATTTTTTCTATAACCAAACCCAGAGGTTATTCTTCCTGTTGTAGGCATTAGATTAGGTTTAGCGTCTAAATATTTCAGCTTCACTTCAACATCATCAATAAGCGAGTTCAAATCTTCAGAGCTTTGGTCTAGTAATGTAGTCAATTCTACTATATTAATCCCAAGGCCTGTCTCATTCATGTTAATAAGAGACCCCCTTCTCAAACCAGGACCACCTCTAGAAGGAAGACTACTGATGCTTTGCACTGTAATCTCCGTAGACTTTTCAGGTTCGTCTTCAAGACCTACTAAGTTCTTCACGATACCCTGCAAATTATCTATTGTTTCCAATTTTTCATGAATCTCTTCTGATATAGACCTTAAACTATCTATTTCTAATTTTTGTTGGCTATTTAACTTTTCCAACTCACAAAGTTCATCGTATTTTTGGCTATATTCCTGCTCTAAAAGATTATGTGAACGGTATAGATTATACCCCAAATATCCAGAAACCAATAGAATTGTTACAATAAAACTTAAAAGAAACTTAGGAATCCAAGATGCCATATTTAATTTGCAAACTTTCTTTGAATGGGGAATTATCAAAAGAGAAAAGGTCTTTTTCTTTTTATTCTTTATATGTACAGTTTTCAGTTTTGTCACCCCTTTCAAAATACTATTGCATTATTTGTGTTTCCATGTAATTATAATATATTCTAGCAAAAATTGCGAATCCCTTTTTTAATTAAAATTTATTAGTGAAAATAGATGGAATATATTTTGATAAAAAATCTTATCAAATAGGCAAAAAAACTAATAACAATAGAGTTAATGAGTGATTGACTAAAGGTAAATAATGATATAAAATATTTAGTATGACGAAACATAATTGAGGAGGTAAAATGGTGGAAATAAAAGAAACTGATGATAAAGTTACTGTTATTGAAAAGTATTTAAGAAGAGTGGACTGGATTATTAGAAAGAAGGGTAGAGAAATATTGAATGATACTAATATTACTGACCCTCAATTCATTGCACTTCAACATCTGGCAAACAATAAACAACTTACCATCGGAGAGTTAAGCCAAAAGATGTCTTTAGCTTGTAGCACCATAACTGACTTAATTGATAGAATGGAGAAAAGTGAATTAGTAATTAGAGAAAAAGATGAACAAGACAAGAGGGTAGTTAGGTTATCGGTTCAATCCAAGGGTCATGAAATAGTACAGCAAGTATTAGAAAAGAGAAGAGAGTATTTATCTGAAAAATTATCAGGATTAAATGAGAATGATAAGGATATACTCATGGAAAATCTTAAGTATTTATATGAGGCAATGACTGATGAATCTTAAGTATAAGGCTACCAATAACTGCTCTTAAAGGTAGATGGAAATTAGATTAGTATTACCTATCTGTATTTGTATATTTTCTAAGGAATTATATTAGTCGATTAGATTTTCAAGTGTTTGGAATCTTATAAAACTATTGTTAAAAAAGTCATAATATATATTAAAACAGGTTAATAGTTGTGATATAATTATAATGAATTTTTGAGTATGTGGTTTGTGAGAATAACTTTCGTTTTATGGGGGATTAATTATGCAACTAATAAATAGCAGATATAAAATAAAAAAAGCACTTAAAACTTATGATCATAATACCATTTACTATGCATATGACTTATGGGATAACAACACTGAAATACTATTAAAGTTATATAATAACGACAGTAGTAATAATGCTCTTTTCAAAGAATTGACTGACAATTTTATTCAAATAAGAAATCTAAGACATAAGCGTCTTAATCCTAATTATAATTTTGATATTGTGAGCACTATTGATAATAAATCTGTAACCATCAACCAGTTTTTTTATACATTTGGGCTCATTAAAGGGACTAAGCTCAGTGCTCATATAGGTAAAATGAGTTTAGAACAGATATTATCAGTTATAAATCAACTTCTAGAGTTGGTGGCATATATTGCTTTCAGAGGTCATACATGCAAATTTATAAATCCAGATAATATTTTTATAGTTGATGACAACTGTAAATTTGATATTAAGCTAATAGACTTTTCTGCTCTAAATGAAATAATTATTAAAAATTCATATGATGAAGAGTATAATATATTCGTTGCTCCTGAAGCAAGAACCAAGCAAAAACACTCGGATATTGGTATAGATATTTACTCGATTGGAATTTTGCTTAAGACCATGTTATCAGGGTTTATACCAACCAATAATGGTAAAAGCTTAACAATTAACGATAACTTACATATTAATGAAAGCCAGAAAAATAGAATTATTGAGTTGATTAGCAAATTAACTGATAAAGATTCGGATATAAGGGTTAAAAATGTAAAAGAAATATCAGATGAATTGAATAGCATATTTAAGCAAGATTTTAAGATCAATTTAACCGATGGAAGAAATATTTTAAACTTTAGCAATAGGATTATTGGAAGAGATAAAGAAATTAATGAAATTTTAGATGATGATAGGAAGCTAGATAGTCAGATTAAAAGTAGACAGCTAATATCATTCACAGGTGAAGAGGGTATAGGAAAAACTAGGCTCACAAAGGAACTTGCTTATAGACTAAGAATGATTAGAAGAAATGTATATCATACTTCTATTTCAGAAACCAATACAAAAGAGTTAAACCCAATAATAAAAATACTAAAGAGCATGATAAAGGATTGCGATAACAGGCTTATTGATATATATGGTAGCGAACTCGTTAAAATAATTCCTGAAATATCAGAAAACAGGGACATTAAGCCTTCACCTATGTTAAGTGGAACTAAGGAACGATTTAGGTTATATGATAGAATAACAAAATTTATTATTGAAAATATTAAGAATAACCCCACTTATATAATAATTGATGAACTTCACAATAGTGATATTGAAACGATTAATTTGATAAATTATCTAATAAATAGTGTCGGACAAGCTTCCTTAGTATTGATTTTTTCTTATAACATGGATCTAATGGAAAAGAAAAAGGCTATTTTTGATACTGTGGGCAGCTGGATAAATCAAGGAAAGATTTATGAGCATAGACTTTTACGCTTAAACTTAGAAGAGACAGCAGAATTAATTAAGAATATTCTTGGAATTAGCTACAGACCGATTAACTTTTCTACTAAGGTTATGAGTGAGACTTTGGGAAATCCTGCCCATATTGAAGAAGCTATAAAGAATTTTGTAGCTACAGGAGAGCTCTTTATTAGTGAGCAGGGAGAGTGGGAAGTACCTACTAAGAATTATACTGCTCTTTATATTCCGTCAAATATAGAAGATGCTATAAAAAGGCAGGTAAAACTTCTAGATAAGGACCTAATAGATATCGCAAAATATGTTTCTGTGTTTAACACATCAGTATCTAAGTTTACATTGAAAAAAATTGTCGGAGATAATAGCTCAGATATTGATACATTAGTTGATAGACTAGTATCCATGAAAATACTAGATGAAAGAGTGGAAGACTGGGGATTTACTTATGATTTTTATAGTAAACACTTAAAGACCTTCATCTATAATGATTTGTCGGAGGACGAGAAGCAAAAGCTTCACGAAAAAGCAGCTATTACCTTAGAAAATACATACTTACAACAAGATAGAGGAAATATTGATGAGCTAATCTACCATTATAATATGTCCAAGCAGATCGAAAAGGCTATTCAAAAGATTATATACAATGCAAAAAAAATGCGAGGATTAGCTGGCAACATGCAATGTGTACATCTTTGGGAAAACGCCTATGAGCTTATGAAAGATCGAGTAAAAGAAGATAAACTTGAAGTTTTAGTCAACCTTGGTAATCTGTATTTGCTTCAAGGTATGACTAGAAAGTCCATAAGTATCTATGAGGAAGGACTAAAAATTTCACAAGAGCTTAATGACGAAAAACATATGGCTATTTTTTATAATGGTTTATCTGCGGCCTTTTATAGAAGACTGGATATTGAATTAATGCAGAAATATTCAAATGAAGCAAAAGATATATCTGAAAGAAATGGTTTTATTGAGGAATTGCTAGAATCTGTGAGAATGATTAATAGAATAAATGTTTCAATAGGTAATTACGAAGAGGTTCAAGATAACACAATTAAATATTTAGTATTAGCAAAAGAACATGGATATGATTTATATATTGGACATTTCTATAATCACCTAGGCATAGCTAACTTACACATAGGACAGATAGATGTAGCTAAGGATCATTTTCAAACTAGTTTAGATTATTTCCAAAAATCTGGTGATTATTTAGAGGCTGCTAAAGCACTAAACAATCTGGGGTATATTTATGCTGAGTTTTTAGATGATGTAAATATGGCAATGGGATATTTTGAAGAAGGTATAGAAATTTCTAGAAAGTTTCACTCAATTGAAAATGAGTTGACTTTTCTTAACAATATTGGGGAGCAGTATATAAAGTACAATGATCATGAGAAGGCAAAAGAATATATTGAGAGAATGGAAATCATATCCAAAGATATAGAAGATGAAAATTCTCAGTTTCTTTCTCAGGTTAATCTTTGTCTTATACATCTTAACTCGGGTAACTTTGATAAATGTTATACTTATTTTGAAAAAGTAAACAGAACCTTTAAGGAAGGGTTTGTTGAGAATCAAAATATATTAAGTTATTATTATTTACTTACTATATTCTACTTAACATTCGGTAATCATAAAAAAGCTCTTGAAAACCTAGACAAGACATTAGGTTATATTCAAGGCGATAGCACCCTTACCCTTGAAGCAAAGCTCATAAGATTATTATTAAAATATTATCTATATGAGTCTGTAGACAAAAAAGATGTCGATGAAATTAGAAACCTGTATAGATCTCGCAATTTTTCAGGAGAAAGAAGAAAGGCCCTTCTACAAATAGCCCATATAGGTATTTTGCTTGAAGAAAAAGAGCTGGTAAATGAGGTAGTTTTAGAGGATGGGGATTTAAAAAATAAGTTCACCACAAACTACTTAAATTTAATGAGAGATATGATTTTGGGTAAGTTGAATAGAGATTATACTCTTTTAACAAAAGTTTTAGATGAGGTAAAAAGTACAGAGTACTATGAAATAGAGTATTATACTGATATTGAACTGGGAGATATATGCCTAGATGATGAAGAATATTATAAAGCAGTAAATCACTATTTGACAGCTTTAGATTTGTTGTATAGACTAGCTAAAAAAATTCCTGATAAAGCTTTGCAGGTGTCCTTTGTAAATAAAAATAGGGCTTCAATGATTATCAATAAACTAAGGAAAGTAATTTCTGTAGTAAAAGGTAATGAAATTTCAAATAATGAATCTATTGAATTTAACGAGAGTATTAAATTAGAGGAATTTTTCAATATCAAAAATATAATAGAATTATTTAGTGAAGATATTTATAGTATAGAATACAAGGAAACAACAGAATGTGAAAGAGAAATTCCAGATAGCTTTGAGAAGCTTATCCTACAATTAAGCAACAACTATATGAGTAATTTAGATTCAATACTAAATTATGCAGTAAAGAAAACTTTTGCAAGTAGAGGTTTAATTGTTATTCATGACTTAGAAACTGACCAACTAATTACGGCAGCTTTAACATCACATGATGACTTTAGATCAGATAAGGATATGGTTCTAGCAGAAATCAAAAAAAGAAATAAAGGGATTTTAGTTAATAAGTCTTTTGGACATGAGGGATTTGATGAACTATCATATACTAGTGATAGAATAAGAGCTATGATTTGTATGCCTATTTTTAATCTAAAGCAATTAGATGATGAGGAGAATATTCCTGACAGAAGAAAGGAAACTAGGACAAATACTTCGAATTCTATCATTGGATACCTTTATTTAGATACGGATAAGATATTTAATAGATTTGACAACAAAAGATATGAACTTATTGATTCTCTCTCGCATCTTATTTCTATTAATATAGACAATCATATTCTAAAGATTATTTCTTCAACAGATAAATTAACAGGTGTGTTTACACGCAAACATTTTGATAGCTCTTTCAAGGATTTTATTGCTAAGGCTAGGATAGAAAGAAAAGACTTCTCCGTTATTATGATAGATTTAGATAAATTTAAGAATGTAAATGATACCTTTGGCCATAGAAAAGGCGATGAAGTCTTGGGAAAAATTGGTAAAATCATTTCACAAAACACAAGAAAATCTGATATTGTCGGTAGATATGGAGGAGAAGAGTTTGTAGTTGTACTATCGGACACAAAAATAATGGATGGGGAAATAGTTGCTGAAAAAATGAGAAAAGCAGTAGAAAAATCTAATTTAATTAATGAAACCTATCCTATTACAATTAGTCTAGGAATATCAACGTTTCCAGAACATGGTCAATATGAAGAAGAGATTATAGAAAAAGCAGACCAAGCAGCATATATGGCAAAGGAGACAGGCAGAAATAAAAGCGTTGTTTGGAGCAATAATATAGGTAAACTGAGGAAAAGGCAAGATAAACTTGCTGGAATAATTACAGGAAACACTGTGAAAGACCAAAGAATTGGTTTGGTAATAGTTGAAATAATTGATATTGTAAAGGAAAAATCAAATATTAAAGACAAGATTTTTAAGGTTCTTGGTAGAATGATAGAATTCTTAGAGGCTGAACAAGGTGTTCTTATTACGCTAGATGATAACAATAAAATTGACAAGGTCTGTGGTAGACTTCGTTTTACAGATGACTGGATGGATGATTTAAGATTTGATGAAGGAATGGTTTATAAAATAATCAATGATCAGAATGGTGAATATTTCATTGACTGGGAAGATATAAGAGAAATCGACTTTGTTTCAGGAAAGCCTATTTGGCAATCTGTTATTATGGTACCACTTATAAATAATGGAGTAGTTAAAGGAGTGTTACAGCTTACTGTTCCAATAAAAGAAAAAGAATTTGACTATAATAACTTTAACTTTATAAATACTATCGGAGGTATAATAGCAGCTATGTTATAATCATAGCTGCTATTACATATATATTTGTTTACTATGGTATAATAGAAGGAAAAAAGATAAAATTTCAAGGAGGGAGAATATGACTGCAACTATTAAGGACGTAGCCAAAAAGGCAGGAGTATCTATATCTACGGTTTCTAGAGTTATTAACAATTCTAAACCTGTAAGCACTGAAATAAGACAAAAAGTTTTAGAAGTTATTGAAGAATTGGGATACAAGCCAAATGAAATTGCAAGAACATTAGTAACTAAAAAGTCATTTTTAATTGGAGTAATAGTTACAGATTTAGGAGATGCATATATTGCACAACTAGTAAGAGGTATAGAAGAGGTTGGAAAAATGTATGACTATGATATACTTCTTTGTAGTACATATGGAGATAAGACTACCGAATTGAAATTTATGCAGCTTTTAAGTAGAAAGCAGGTAGAAGGAATTATATTGATTTCAGATTCAGTAGATAGTCACTTTGACAAGCAAATAAGAGACTTTAAAATACCATTCGTTTATTTAAATAGATATTTTTATACTGATTATTTTCCTACTGTGACTATAGACAGTTCAGAAGCAACTTATGAAATGACAAATTATCTGATAAAACTAGGACATGAAAATATAGCATTTGTATCATCTAGCCAAGATGAGTATTCTCTGGAATTATTTAAATTAGATGGCTATAAAAAGGCAATAGCAGAAAATGAAGACCTTAATGTTAATGTATTCTACACTAATGGAAGAAGTATAGAAGATGGGTATCAGGCTTGTAATGACATATTAGAAGCTGATAAAGCTATCACAGCAATATTCTGTAGTCATGATGAATTAGCTATAGGAGTACTAAATTACCTTTATGATAAAAACATTGAAGTTCCTGAGGATATGTCTGTAGCAGGATATGGAGATATAAAGATTGCTTCTATGTTTAGACCTAGATTAACTACTGTAAGAGAACCCTTTTATGATATTGGAGCAGTAGCAATTAGAAGAATAATCAAAGAGATTAAGAAGGAAAATATAGAGAAGAATACAATATTTCTTCCCTTTCAAATACAGAAAAGGGAGAGTTGTGATAAGATATAGACTATTAGAGCAGCTTGATGTTAGAGCTGCTTTTGTAATGAGGTGGCAATATGAATGATGATAAAGAAATTACCTATGTATTAAATAAAAAAGGTATTAAATTAATTTTAATAGCATCTGCTTTTATCGTGCTGGCAGTATTACTGTTTGTTTTTATTAAACATGGTAGTATCACTAATACTAAAATGCTTAGTGACTATTTTTTCACTGTTGGTATAGTCTTATTTATTTTAGGTGCTTTGGCGAAAACAATTGTATGGATAGCAAACATGAGATTTGTGCTAAAGCCTCGAAGTGAAGGCGATGTGAAAAAGCCTTATACGCCTTTAAATATATTATCTAAGGTAATTTTAATTATTGGAACAATTAATACTATTTTATCTTTAGTTTTTGCACTACTGTATTACTATATATAGTAGACTATGTATATATTCCATTTAAAGAGCTATGATTTAATTAAGCCCCTATGACATATAGGGGCTTTGACACTTTAATAGGTTAAAACTGTGCATTACTAAAATTTGTTGAAGACTTAAAATTTTTTGGAAATATAGCAGGATTTCTAGTATAATTAAAGAATAATAGATAATTAATTAAACTAATATTATGACAAGGAGTGATATTGTGAAAAAGGTAATTATTGATGGAAATAGCCTTGGAATAGAGGATGTTGCCAATGTATGTAGAAATAGTTATCAGGTAGAGTTATCCGATTATGCTATAGATAGTGTTACGAAATCGAGGGAGTTAGTAGAGCGATATGTAGATAGTGAAAAGATAGTATATGGGATTACTACTGGTTTTGGTAAGTTTAGCGATGTGGTTATATCAAAGGATGAAGCTAAAGTTCTTCAAAGAAACTTGATAATCAGCCATTCCTGCGGAGTAGGGGAACCATTAGATGAAGAAATTGTAAGAGGAGTCATGTTATTAAGAGCCAATGCCTTAGCAAAGGGTTATTCAGGTATAAGGCTAGAAACCTTAAATACGCTTATAGATATGATAAATAAAGAAGTACATCCAGTTATTCCTGAAAAGGGTTCTCTAGGATCAAGTGGAGATTTAGCACCTCTTTCTCATATGGTACTTGTAATGCTAGGAGAAGGAGAGGCTTTTTACAAAGGCACTAGAATGTCAGGAATGGAGGCTATGAAATTAGCTAATATTCCTACTATAGATCTTACATCTAAGGAAGGCCTTGCATTAATAAACGGAACTCAGGTAATGACTGCCATAGGAGCGCTCACTATTTATGATGCAATAAAATTAAGCAAGATGTCAGATGTTATTGCTGGACTGACGGTAGAAGCCTTATATGGAATAGTGACAGCCTTTGATGAAGATGTCCATAAGGTACGCCCACATGAAGGGCAAATAAATACAGCTAAGAACCTATTAAAGGTATTAGAGGGTAGCAATATGACTACAGAACAAGGAGAGGTAAGAGTTCAGGATGCATATGTGCTAAGATGTCTTCCTCAAATTCATGGGGCAAGTAAGGATGCCATAGAATATGTAAGACAAAAAGTAGAGATTGAAATAAATTCTGCAACTGATAATCCCTTGATATTTAGACATAAGGATAAAGTAATCTCTGGAGGTAATTTTCATGGACAGCCAATGGCATTAAGCTTTGATTTCTTAGGTATAGCGTTGGCAGAGCTTGCAAACGTTTCCGAGAGAAGATTAGAAAGATTAGTAAATCCTGCATTAAGCGAATTGCCAGCTTTTTTAGTGGATAAGGGTGGTTTAAACTCAGGCTTTATGATAGTTCAGTATTCAGCTGCATCATTGGTGTCTGAAAACAAAGTGCTTGCACATCCTGCAAGTGTAGATTCCATACCTTCATCAGCAAACCAAGAGGACCATGTATCTATGGGTACTATTGCTGCTAGGAAAGCTAGGAGTATATTAGATAATGCTAGAAAAGTATTATCAATGGAGCTTTTAGCTGCATGCCAAGCGGTTGATCTAAGAGGAAATAAGGGATTAGGAAAGGGCACTAGCACAGCTTACCAGTCAGTTAGAAAAGAAGTATCTATGCTTGAGGATGACAGGATAATGTATCTGGACATAAACAAATGTGAATCTCTACTAAAATCAAATATCATTATTGATAAAGTAGAAGAATCCATTGGGAAATTATATTAGTAGGAGGGGATTAGTTAGTATGATTAACAATTTTGATGTTTCCAAGGCAATGACTATTAAGTTAGATAATCAGTTGCCGACTATGCCAAAATTTGAGGAAGGCATTAGAAGAGCACCTAAGAGGGAGTTCACTTTAACAAAAAGAGAAACTGAGATAGCACTAAAAAATGCTTTAAGATATGTACCTAAGGAACTACATCAAGACCTAGCTCCTGAATTTTTAGAGGAGCTAACAACTAGAGGTAGAATATATGGATATCGCTTCAGACCAGAAGTAAATATTAAGGGAAAACCAATTAATGAGTATAAGGGAAATTGCATAGAAGGTAAGTCATTTCAAGTAATGATCGACAACAACCTTGACTTTGATGTAGCTCTTTATCCATATGAGCTAGTTACCTACGGAGAAACAGGCCAGGTATGTCAAAACTGGATGCAATATAGATTACTCAACAAATACTTAGAAGTATTAACAGATAGTCAAACTCTAGTAGTCGCTTCTGGACATCCAGTAGGGTTATTTAGTTCAACAAAGGAAAGTCCAAGAGTGATAATAACTAATGCTCTTATGATTGGAATGTTTGATGACCAAGAACATTGGAATAAGGCACAGGCTATGGGAGTAGCTAACTACGGTCAGATGACTGCAGGTGGATGGATGTATATAGGACCACAGGGAATAGTTCATGGAACATTTAATACTATTATAAATGCAGGTAGAATGAAGTTGGGTGTGGCAGAGGATGGAGATTTAAGAGGGCATTTATTTGTTTCTTCAGGTCTTGGAGGAATGAGTGGTGCTCAAGGTAAGGCTGTAGAAATAGCTAATGGTGTTGGCATTATCGCTGAAGTAGATTATTCAAGAATTAAAACAAGACTTGATCAAGGCTGGATAAGTAGAGCATCAAGCAATTTAAAGGATATTTTTGCTTGGGCAGATGAATACATGAAAAAGAAAGAGCCTATTTCAATAGCATATCATGGTAATATAGTAGATTTACTTGAGTATGCAGTGAACAATAATATTCATATAGAGTTACTATCCGACCAAACATCATGTCATGCACCATATGATGGAGGATACTGTCCACAATGTCTAACTTTTGAAGAGAGAACAGAGTTGCTAAATTCAGACAAGGCTAGATTTATAGAATCAGTAAATAAATCATTAGTTTTTCATTTTGAGCTAATTAGGGAACTAACAAATAGAGGCACATATTTCTTTGATTATGGAAATAGCTTTATGAAGGCAGTTTTTGATGCGGGTGCTAAGGATATAGCCCAAAATGGAGTTGATGAAAGTGAAGGCTTCATTTTCCCTTCATATGTTGAGGATATATTAGGACCACTTTTATTTGACTATGGCTATGGACCTTTTAGATGGGTTTGCTTAAGTGGTGACCATGAAGATCTTATAAGAACAGATAGGGCTGCTATGGAAAGCATAGATCCTGATAGAAGAGGACAAGATAGAGACAATTATGTATGGATCAGAGATGCAGAAGAGAATAGATTAGTGGTAGGTACACAGGCAAGGATTTTGTATCAAGATGCACTTGGGCGAAGAGATATAGCCCTTAGATTTAATGAAATGGTGCGTAATGGAGAAGTAGGACCTATTATGCTAGGAAGAGACCATCATGATACTGGAGGAACAGATTCACCATTTAGGGAGACTTCAAATATTAAAGATGGTAGCAATATAATGGCTGATATGGCTACACATTGCTTTGCTGGAAATGCAGCTAGAGGAATGAGTCTTATAGCCCTCCATAATGGTGGGGGAGTAGGTATCGGAAAGTCAATAAATGGAGGCTTTGGGCTGGTACTTGATGGAAGTGAAAGGGTAGATAATATTATAAGAACTGCTATACCTTGGGATGTAATGGGTGGAGTAGCTAGGCGAGCTTGGGCAAGAAATAAGAATTCTATTGAAACATGTATAGAGTATAATAATATGCATCAGGGAACAGATCATATCACACTGCCATATATACCAGATGAAGACTTAATAAGCAATCTTGTAGAAAAGGCTTATAGAACCAAATAAAGGGACTTGAGAAGTTAAATTATTATTCAGAGCATAGCGAAGGTCTCACTTATATTGAAGGCACTGTAGTATATATTAGAATAGCAGGCAAGAAGATAATACTAATTTATATATAAGAATACAAGGGGGAGAGATAATGGCTAAGATAGTACAATGCGTTCCAAATTTTAGCGAAGGCATAGATAAATTATTAGTAGAAAAAATCATTGATGAAATAAGAAAGGTAGAAGGCACAAAACTAATGGATTATTCCATGGACAAGGACCATAACAGATGTGTAACTACTTTTATAGGCACACCTGAAGCAGTTGAAGAGGCAGCATTTAACGCATGTAAAAGAGCAGCTGAACTCATAGATATGAGTAAGCATAAGGGCGAACATCCAAGGATGGGAGCTACAGATGTTATTCCATTAATACCTATTTCCGAGGTTACAATGGAAGAATGTATAGAAATATCTAAAAGGCTCGGTAAGCGAATTGGTGAAGAGTTAGGGATACCAGTATTCCTGTATGAAAAGTCTGCAAGTGCCCACCATAGAGAAAACTTAGCCTCTGTTAGAAAGGGTCAATATGAGGGTATGAGTGAAAAAATGAAGGACAAAAACTGGAAACCTGACTTTGGACCAGACACACTAAATAATAAAGCAGGAGCGACAGCTGTTGCAGCAAGGATGCCTTTAGTTGCATTTAATGTGAATTTAGATACCAATAATTTAGAAATAGCTAGCAAAATTGCTAAAAGTGTAAGAGGTAGGAATGGTGGATTTACATCATGTAAGGCACTAGGAGTTGAAATAAAGGAAAGAAATATAGTACAGGTTACCATGAACATGGTAGACTATGGAAGTACACCTCTATATAGAGTATTTGACATGATAGAAAGGGAAGCAAAAAGATATGGTGTCAATGTTATAGGAAGTGAAATAATAGGACTAGTTCCAATGATGGCACTTATTAATTGTGCTGACTATTATTTAAGGATAGAAAACTTTAGGGAAGATCAGATACTAGAAAAGAGAATATATGAATAGGGTGATTTAATGAAGGCTGATATTGTAATAAAAAACATATGTCAATTAGTTACAATGGAAGGACCTAATAGACCTAGGATAAAAGAAGAAATGAAGAATATTGGATTGATTGAAAATGGAATTGTCGCTATAGCAGGTGATGAGATTATACATGTCGGAGATGGTGAGTTGCCTGATTACATCAGTATCCATAAAGACACATTAATAATTGACGGCACCGGGAAGACAGTGAGTCCGGGTTTAGTCGATCCTCATACCCATTTAGTTCATGGGGGCTCTAGAGAAAATGAGCTTGCAATGAAGCTAAATGGTATGAAATATATGGATATATTAAATGCTGGTGGTGGAATATTAAGTACTGTTAGTGCTACTCAAAAAGCGACCCCTGAGGAACTATATGAAAAAGCTAAAAAAAGCCTTAATACAATGCTGGAGTTTGGGGTAACTACAATAGAGGCTAAAAGTGGGTATGGATTGGATACAGAAACTGAGCTTAAGCAGCTAAGGGTTACCAAGGAGCTAAATGAAAAACATCCAATTGATATAGTGTCTACATTTATGGGTGCTCATGCTATACCTAAGTTATATAAAGACAATCCTGATAAATTTGTTAAAATAATTATTGATGAAATGTTGCCTAGAGTTGCAGAAGAAAAATTGGCAGAGTTTTGCGATGTATTTTGTGAAGATGGAGTATTTACAGTAAATCAAACCAGGAAAATTCTAAAAGCAGCAAAAGAATATGGTTTACTTGCTAGACTTCATGCTGATGAAATTGAACCATTTGGAGGTGCAGAGTTGGCTGCTGAGATTGGTTCCATATCAGCAGATCATTTAGTTGCAGCAAGCGAAAGAGGAATGAAAATGATGGCTGATAAAGGTGTTATAGCAGATTTACTACCTGCTACATCATTCAATTTGGCTACTGGGAAGTATGCAAATGCTAGAAAAATGATTGAGCTTGGTGTTCCTGTGGCATTATCAACAGATTACAACCCGGGTAGCAGTCCAACTGAAAACCTACAGCTAGTAATGTATTTTGCTTCTCTTATCCTTAGAATGACTCCAGAAGAAGTATTTACTGCAGTTACAATTAATAGTGCATGCTCTATCAAAAGGGAAGAGAAAATTGGCAGCATAAGAAAAGGAAAAAGAGCAGATATTGTTATTTTTGATTCGCCGAATATAAACTATATAATATACCATTTTGGAATAAATCATGTAGATAAGGTTTTGAAAAATGGTAAAATAGTAGTAGAAAAAGGTAGGACAAAGGGCACGTTTTAATGTGCTCTTTTCTTAAATTAAGATTAAATAGTATAATAGGTTTAATGAAAAACAGGAGGAGTTTAGATGATTTCAAAAGAAAAATTAGACAGAATTAATTTTCTAGCTAAAAAGTCAAAGGGAATAGGATTGACAGCTGAGGAAAAAGAGGAGCAAAGGATTTTAAGACAGGAATACTTATCCACATTTAGAGAGAATTTCAGGAAGCAGCTTGAATCTATAGAGATAGTTGATGAAGATAATAAAAATTAATTTATGTAAGATATAAAAATATTTTGAAGGAAAAACAGAATTATTGTAGAAATAAGAAGGTAGTAGAATAAGTTGATAGAAAATGATAGGGGGTCTTTAAGATGTCAGAAAAGCAATACGTCATTTTTAAACTAGGCAAAGAAGAGTATGGCATTGACATAATGAATGTTAGAGAAATAGTTCAATATCAAGAAAGTGTTAAAATTCCCAATTCGCCCGTATTTATTGAAGGGATAATAAATTACAGAGGTAAGGTAATTCCTATAATATGCTTAAAGAGAAAATTTGGCATGGCAGGGGGACAGAAAGACGCTAATACCAGAATAATAGTCATTAACTTAAATGATAGACAGATTGGCTTTTTAGTAGATGAGGCTTCTCAAACAATTAGGATTGATGATTTAGACATTGATCCAACACCAGAGGTTATATCAGGTATAGAAAGAAAATATATTACAGGTGTAGGTAAGGTTGATAATAGACTAGTTATTCTCATTGATTTAGAAAAGGTGTTAACTGAAGATGAGAAAGAAAAAATTGAAAACTTGGAAGTATAATAAGAACCCATGTCAATAAAAACTATATACTTGATTCAAGAGTTGTATTTTTTTAACATAAAGTCTTCTATACTAACAACAAGAACTAAGTATAGAAGGCTTTTTCTCAAGGAAACAATACTATCTACAAAAACATGATTTCAATAGATGTTTTTTTATATGATAAACTTATGAAAAGCACAGCATAGCTTAAGGACATATATTTGGGCTATTTGAATTAATAATTGATAGAGGTGTTCGTATTGCCGAAACAGACATTAGATTTGGAGAGAATGAACCAAATAATTGAAAAAACAATTGTTACTATAGATTCAGGAAGGCAAGAAATTTTTGAAATTGCTGAGGATGCTAGAAAAGAATGTGAAAGGATTATGAAAGAACTAACTAGCATAAATCAAAATATTTCTTTAGCTATACATGAGGTAGATGAACTTAGCAAAGAAGAAAAAAGAGCTAAATCTAAGCTTATGATGGTGAGTAAAGATTTTAAGAAATATTCTGAGGAAGATATTAAGCTTGCTTATGAGGATGCTAACTATATTAGATTAAAGCATATTCTAAAGAGAAGAGAAGAAAAGGAATTGATAAGTAGAAGAACGGAGTTAGAGTTTAATTACAAAAGAACTATTGAAATAGTAGAAAGAGCTGAAAAACTAGTGTCTCATGTTGGTGTGGCTATGGATTTCTTAAAAGGAAATTTAAATGATATTTTTGATACTATTGGAGATATGAATAAAAAACAGCTATTAGGAATTAAAATTATTGAAGCACAAGAGGAAGAACGTATGAGGGTTTCAAGGGAAATACATGATGGTCCTGCACAATCAATGGCAAATGTTGTATTGAAGGCTGAGTTATGCGAGAAATTACTTTCTATAGATACAGATCAATCAAGAGTAGAACTACAAAATTTAAAGGATATAGTTAGGACAAGTTTAAAAGATATAAGAAAGATTATCTACGATTTAAGACCAATGTCTATAGATGATTTAGGTCTTATTCCAACCATAAACAGGTATATAGATAGCTTTATTGAGGAAACAGGAATAAACGTAGAACTTTTGGTACTAAATGAACTGCATGTTGTTGACTCAATTATTGAAATAGCTTGCTTTCGAATAATACAAGAGGCTTTAAATAACATAGCTAAACACTCAAATGCTCGAGATGTATTGATTAAGATTGATTACACTTCTGAAAAATTATATATTGTTATAAAGGATAATGGGGTTGGCTTTGATATACTTAACTATAAAAGCATATCAGGAGCAAGTGGATTTGGCCT
>JBBAFY010000030.1:0-25930 GCA_041655135.1 Tissierellales bacterium | reverse complement strand
ATTCAGCGTATCCGCGCCTTCTGGATCAAACATTGATATGATAACTGTTAGGTAAAAACAAAAAACACAAGTCATAGTAATCCAAATAGTACGACTAGCTTTTATGTTAACCTTAAATAGGGTCCAAGACATATTAATCTTCCTCCTTACCATAGTATTGGATAAAAATTTGTTCAAGGGTTTGAGCAGAGACATCAAGACTTGTAACCTTGCAGGAAGCAAGGGTTGTCAGCATGTCATCATAATTATTACTGATAAAGATTTCAACCTTATTATCATCAATAACCTCATAGTCCAAAATACTAGCTTTAATTTTATCCATATCAGAATTGCTAGCCACACTAACTATATAGCTTTTGCGAAGAGTAGATTTAAGGGAGCTGATGTCCTTTATTGCAGCAATCTTACCTTCTCTAATGATAGCAGCACGCTCGCAGGTTCTGTCTATTTCATCAAACATATGAGATGACATGAAGATAGTTTTGCCTCGTTGCTTCTCCTCAATAATGAGTTCGATAAAGCATCTTTGCATAAGTGGGTCGAGTCCACTTGTAGGTTCATCAAGAATTATAACTGATGGGTCATGCATAAAAGCAGTAATTAGACCTACCTTTTGTTTCATTCCCTTTGACATCCTACGTATTTTTCTATCACTTTCTAGTTCAAATCGTTCAATTAAGCTGTCACGGCGGCTTGTGTCATCAATTCCTCGCATATCAGCAATGAATTTCATGAACTGCATCCCAGTCATATTATCAAAAAATGATATTTCACCTGGTACGTATCCAAGTATTTCTTGAATTTCGGCAGCATTTGTTCGACAGTCTAATCCGTTGATGCTACAGCTTCCGCTTGTTGGATTTGTAAAACCAAGTAGGTTGCGTATGGTAGTTGTCTTGCCAGATCCATTTGGACCTAGAAAACCAAAGGCTTCACCCTCTGACACCTTAAAGTCAAGCTCGAATATGCCTTTGCCGTTAGAATAGATTTTTGAGAGGTTTTTGACTTCTATCATAATTGTCCCCCTTATTAATGAATATAAAAGATTTTATTGCTTTTCACCTAGTGATGAAACCTATGTATTTACAAGTTCATAGTATAATTATATTCTTTAATTGTCAACAAAGAAGAGTAAGTAAGTCTCTATTCATATAACTTAGCTAGCTAATCAAGGTATTACTAGGGAGAGAGTCTGGCTTAAAGTTCATGTTGACTAGTATATGAGATAATGGTATTATAATAAATATGCTTAGGGGACTAATTAATGGAGGTTATATTTTGGGAAATATTGACAAAGATTCATTGTACTATATTTATCTAGAGATACTTAGGCTTCACTATTATCGTACTCATGTGCTTCTTGAAGAAATAGGAGTATATCCAGGTCAGCCACCTTTATTATCAATACTAAATAAGGAAGATGGGCTAAGTCAAACAGATATAGCAGGTAAATTAGACGTGAAAGCTTCTACTTTAACAGTAATGCTAAAGAGAATGGAGAAGACCAAACTAGTAGAACGGAGGCAGGACACTGAAGATCAAAGGATATCTAGGGTATACCTTACAGAAGAGGGTAGAGAGATGTGCAAAAAAGCCATGAAAATAATGGATCAGCTAGAAGAGGAATGTTTTGGTAACTTCACAATAGAAGAAAAGGTGTTGTTTAGAAGACTATTGATGCAGATGAGAGACAATTTATATTTGACAAATGAAAAGAAATGAAATCAACAAAACATAAGGGAAAAACTACAAGATAATCAGATAACAAAGGAGGGCATCATGTTAAAGCTATTTAAAGAATTTAAACCATTTACTATATCTATACTAATAATAATAGGATTACTTTTTCTTCAAGCTAGTGCAGAGCTAGCTCTTCCTGACTATATGTCAAATATAGTTAACGTGGGAATTCAGCAAAGTGGAATAGAAAATGCAGTGCCTGAAATAATCAGAGCTTCAGAAATGGAGAAAATCAGCATATTTTTAAGTGACGATGAAAAAAGTTTTGTAAATAATAATTATAGATTAGTAAATGAAAATAGAGATAATTTAACTGACAAAGAATATAAGGATTTTGCAAAAAAATATCCAGGATTGGAAAAGGTAAATTTGTATATATTAAATACAAAAAACAAGGAAGATATTGACAAAATGAACGCCTTTTTAGGCAAGGCTATGCTTATTGTAGCAGGTATAGATAATGGTGCTCCTCAAGGTGCATCTGCACAAAACTCGCAAAACAATCCGTTTGCCAATCTACCTGAAGGAGTAGACCCCTTTATGGTATTGAAAAATGCACCAAAGGAACAAATAGATGCATTGAAAGTTCAAGTTGACAAACAATTTGAAGGATTACCTGAAACAATAATAGGTCAATCAGCCATTGGTTACATTAAAACTCAGTATGAAGGTCTGGGGATAGATGTTAATAAGACACAGACAAATTATATTTTTTATATAGGTGGAATAATGATAATCATTTCACTTATAAGTATGGCAGCTTCTATATCAGTTGGATTCTTAGCCTCTAGAGCTTCATCTGGCCTTGGTAGAAACCTAAGAGATAAGGTTTTTAGAAAAGTAACTGCTTTTTCTAATGGGGAATTTGACGATTTTTCAACAGCATCACTGATAACTAGAAGTACTAACGATATACAACAGGTTCAGATGTTTTCGGTGATGATGCTAAGAATGGTATTTTATGCACCTATACTAGGAGCTGGTGGAGTTATTAGAGCCCTAAGAACAAATACATCTATGGCTTGGATAGTTGCAGTAGGAGTAGTAGCCATACTAACACTCATCATATTACTTTTTGCTTTAGCTATGCCTAAATTTAAAAAGCTACAAAAGCTAGTTGATAAGGTAAATCGTGTAATGAGAGAGGCTCTTAATGGAATTCTAGTAATTAGAGCATTCAACACTCAGAAAAACGAAGAAAAGAAATTTGATGAAGCAAATAAGGATTTAACTAAAACTAATCTTTTTGTATCTAGAATAATGACTATAATGATGCCAACTATGATGTTAATCATGAATGGGATAGCATTATTAGTTATATGGGTAGGTGCTCACGAAATAGACAAGGGAGCAATACAAGTTGGAGATATGATGGCATTTATGCAGTATACAGTCCAGATAATTATGTCCTTCCTTATGATATCCATGATATCAATTATGCTTCCTAGAGCGTCTGTATCAGCTGGCAGGATTTCTGAAATATTAAATAAGAAGCTTTCAATAGAAGATCCTGTGAATCCTAAGGAGCTTAGAAAGAATGCAAAGGGATTATTAGAGTTTAAAAATGCTAGCTTTAAATATCCAGGTGCAGAAGAAAATGTTTTAGAAAACATAACATTTATTGCAAGGCCAGGAGAGACCACAGCCTTTGTAGGTAGTACAGGAAGTGGTAAATCAACGCTTATTAATCTAATCCCAAGATTTTATGATGTAACAGAAGGTCAAATACTATTAGAGGGTATAGATATTAGAGATATAAAGCTTCATGATCTGAGGGAAAAAATAGGCTATGTTCCACAGAAAGGGATATTATTTTCAGGAACTATAGAAAGCAATATTAAATATGGTAAAAATACTGATGTTAGTCTGGAAGATGTTCTAAAGGCTAGTGAAATAGCTCAGGCTAAGGAGTTTATTGACGAAAAAGAAAAGGGAATTTTATATGAAATAGCACAAGGTGGCACTAATGTCTCAGGAGGTCAAAGACAAAGGCTTTCAATTGCTAGAGCATTGGTTAAAAACCCAGAAGTCATCATTTTAGATGATAGCTTTTCCGCACTTGATTTTAAAACAGATGCTGCATTAAGAAAGGCCATGGATGCAGAAATAAAAGATAGAATTATACTAATAGTTGCACAGAGAATAAGTACCATAATCAACGCAGAAAACATCATAGTGTTAGATGAAGGGAAAATAGTAGGCATAGGTACTCATAAGGAACTTCTAAAGAGTTGTGATGTTTATAAGCAAATAGCTCTATCTCAATTATCAGAGGAGGAACTTGCAATATGAGCGAAAACGATACAAAGAAACAACAACCAAGAAGAATGGGTCATGGTCCTATGGGAGGAATGGGGGGCAAAGTTGAAAAACCTAAAGACTTCAAAAGAACCTTTTCTAAACTTCTCGACTACCTTAGACCTTATAGATTAAAATTAATTATAGTAATGCTGTTTGCCATAGGAAGTACTATATTTACCATAAGAGCACCTAAAATACTTGGTAAGGCTACTACCAAAATATTCCAGGGTTTAGTATCTAAAGTATCAGGGGTGGCTGGTGGTGGAATTGACTTCCAGTATATATTAAACATTATTTATCTTTTAATAGGGTTATATGTGTTGTCATCTATATTTTCCTTTATACAAGGAATTATAGTTACTGGAGTTTCACAGAAGGTATCCTACAATTTAAGAAAAGAAATATCTGAAAAGATGAATAAGCTTCCGCTTAAGTATTTTGATTCTGTATCTCATGGAGATGTATTATCAAGGGTTACAAATGATGTAGATACTGTTAGTCAGACCTTAAGCCAAAGCATGAGTCAAATAATAACATCTGCGACTACCCTAGTAGGAGTTCTTATAATGATGCTGTCCATAAGCTGGCAGATGACAATTGCTGCCATTTTGATATTGCCTATTTCAATGATTTTGGTCATGGGAATAGTTAAGAAATCCCAGAAGTTTTTCAAAGCCCAACAGGAGTCTCTTGGGCTTGTTAATGGTCATATAGAGGAAGTGTATGGTGGGCACAATATAATGAAGGCTTTTAATGCAGAAGAAGAGGCAATAGACAAGTTTAGGGAGATTAACGGAGAACTATATAACTCTGCTTGGAAGGCACAGTTCCTTTCTGGTATGATGATGCCTATTATGATGTTTATTGGAAATATAGGGTATGTTGTAGTTTCTATCCTAGGTGGATGGTATGCTATAAAGAAGACTATAGAAGTTGGAGATATACTTTCATTTATACAATATATAAGAAGCTTTACTCAACCAATATCCCAGGTAGCTCAAATAAGTAATGTGCTTCAGTCAACAGTTGCTGCAGCTGAGAGAGTATTTGAATTTATAGGTGAAAATGAAGAAACAAAGGAATCTGAAGCACCCCTTAAATTAGAAAAAGTAGACGGAAGAGTGACTTTTGAAAATATTAAGTTTGGATATAACAAAGATAAGATAATAATAAACGACTTTTCAGCGGACATAAAACCAGGGCAAAAGGTGGCTATAGTAGGACCTACAGGAGCAGGGAAAACAACTATAGTCAAACTATTAATGAGGTTTTATGACTTAAATGAAGGTAGAATTTTAATAGACGGACATGATACTCATGAGCTTGCAAGAGAAGATTTGAGAGATAATTTTGGCATGGTTCTTCAGGACACATGGCTTTTCTCTGGTAGTATAATGGAGAACATAAGGTACGGAAGGTTAGATGCAACAGATGAAGAAGTAATAGAAGCAGCAAAATCTGCCCATGCAGATAGGTTTGTTCATACCTTGCCAGATGGATACAATATGGTCATAAACGAAGAAGCCAACAATATATCACAAGGACAGAAACAGCTTCTAACCATAGCTAGAGCAATTATTTCTGATCCAAAGATTCTCATACTAGACGAAGCAACATCATCTGTAGATACTAGAACAGAAATATTGATACAAAGGGCAATGGAAAACCTAATGAAAGGAAGAACCTCCTTTATAATTGCTCATAGATTATCGACCATAAGAGATGCAGATTTAATTCTTGTTATGAAGGACGGCGATATAGTAGAGCAGGGAAGTCATGATGAGCTAATAGTAAAGAATGGATTCTATGCAGAGCTTTATAACAGTCAGTTTGCAGCTTAGTATTAATTGTTAAAGATAAACATTTCAGATAATAATCACTCTTTGAGGGTATAAATATACTATTCTTAAAGAGTGATTTTTTTAAAGTAAAATACCAAGTATTTATTATTAGAATATATTAAAGCTAGACTGTAAAAAATAAAATTCAAGAGGTGTGTTGTATGAAATTAGGATTTATAGTTAACCCAATTGCAGGAATGGGAGGAAGAGTAGGGCTTAAGGGTACTGATGGTAAGGAGGTCCTAGAAAAGGCTCGTAGTTTAGGGGCAATACCTGAGTCTCCAGCTAAAGCGAAAAAAGCCTTGGAGTTGTTACTACCTATTAAAGATAAGATTCAAATTTTTACATATCCGGGGAACATGGGGGCAGATGAAGCAATAGAACTTGGATTTGAACCTGTAGTTTTATGCGAAGATAAAGACAGTTTTGGACCCGAAGATACAGAAGAAGCAGCAAGAAGAATGTTAGATAATAAAGTAGACATTATACTTTTTGCTGGAGGAGATGGTACAGCGCGTAATATCTACAATGCTATAGGTACAGAGATGCCTGTTATTGGAATACCTGCAGGGGTTAAAATTCATTCGGCTGTATATGCTAGCCATCCTAAAGCAGCAGGAGAGATTGTTTTGAAATATTTTCAAAATGAAGACATTAAAACAAAGGAAGTAGAGGTAATGGATATAGATGAAGAAGCATTTAGAGAAGGTGTGGTCACTGCAAGGCTATATGGATATATGAGAATCCCCTTAGAGCATGAGCTTGTTCAAACAAGCAAATCAAGCGGCATAGGTTCTGAGGAAGATGCTTTAGAGGGAATTGCTGAAAAAATAGTCGATGAAATGGAGCCTGATGTATATTACATAATAGGCTCTGGAACATCTACTAGACCTATTATGGAAAGATTAGGACTTCATAATACCCTGTTGGGAATAGATATTGTTAAGAATAAAGAATTAGTAGCATCAGATGTAAACGAAAAGGAAATTCTAGATATAATTGGCGAAAACAAGGCTAAAATAGTAGTTACAGTTATAGGTGGTCAGGGATATATATTTGGAAGAGGTAATCAGCAAATTAGTGCTGATGTTATTAAAAAGGTAGGAAAAGAAAACGTACGTGTTGTTGCAACTAAAAACAAGCTTATGTCACTAAAAGGGCGACCTCTCTTAGTTGATACAGGCAATGATGAAGTAAACAAATTGTTTAAAGGATATATGAAGGTATTGATATCTCATTTTATGGAGACAGTCGAAAGAGTAGAGGGTTTATAAAAGATTACTAGCAAAACAAGGTGACTTATTATGAATATATTTAATCTTACAAATGAAAAAATAGAAGAGCAGGTCATGTCATCAAATTGGTTTAGAGAAGACCAAAAGTACTTAATTCTATGCTTTGGAGAGGAAATATTAGAGATTCAACCTATATTTAACTTTGCTCCAGAAACCATTGAGGAATGTATTCATATTGATGACTTTGTTAAGATGGAAAGCTATGACGATTATGATTATATAAATTTGAACTATTTCTATTTACAAGAGGAAAGATTAAAATTTGAAGAAGTTAATATATATATTGGGGTAAACTATTTAGTTTTGGTGTTAAATCCTAAAGGTATCCTTAAAGATAGTTTAAAGGATGTTATATTTCAAAAGATTGAAAAGCTACTTAAAGTTGATGATAGGATTAACAGAGTATATTACTTGATTTTTGATAGATTACTCAATGATTTATTTGCAACTCTAGAAGAGATGGAGGGGAGTGTACAGACCTTAGAAGAGATGGTAGTGCAAGAGGCAAATCAGAAAACATTAGCAAAGATTAATTACTATCGTTTAGTAGTTAATATTATGAAGAGAAACCTTCGTCCACTTCTTTATGTTGGTGATCAGATAATAGTTAATGAGAATGAACTCATTACAAAGGGCTATCTTAAATATTTTAAGAATATCGATATACGCTTAAATAAATTATATGACTTTGTAATAGATTTAGTTGAGAGGACCAATCATCTTCAATACCTATATGATAGTACCTTATCTACAGAAAGAAATAAAATAAGTGAAAGATTGACCATAATTGCAACATTTTTTGCTCCCCTCACTGTAATAACAGGTATATATGGAATGAACTTTATCAATATGCCTGAATTACAATGGAAATATGGTTATCCCATTTCTATGGGTGCTATGGCTATTGTAAGCATTGGACTGTACATACTTATGAGAAAGAAAAGGTGGCTTTAATTAAACTCCTTGCCAACTTCTCTTAACATATTAATATATAAAAGAAGTTCGTTCCTTGAAGAAACATTAAGCTTACTGTAAATACGTTTGTTATGGGTCTTAACAGTGTTAATACTAATATAAAGGATGGCAGCTATTTCTTTAGCAGTATGACCTTGTACATATAGATTGAAAACAGAACGCTCTGCAGGTGATAGCTTCTTAGTATTTTCTATAAACTCATTAAGCAATGAAAGTGAAAAACTGTCAGAGCCTGTATTTTCAGAAGATTCCCCATTGCTATTAGAAAGGAAATCAATTAAATCATCTATCTCAGGCACTTTAGTTTTAGGTGCCTCGCTTAGGTCTGAAGATTTTAGAATGTTTAGTCCTTCAGAAATGGGTTTAACAAACCTCTTGCTCAGGATAAAAGAAGCAAATACACCTAATACAAATAATAGGACTAATAAAGAAAAAAGCAACAGGTTTATACGGGCAATAGAGGTTATAATATCTTCATCTGGCATCATAAGGGCAACTATCCAATTTCCATCATGAAAAATGGAGTCTTCAGGATATAGTTTTATAGTTATATGGGTTCCCCAATATAAATTGTCTTTGCTTTGCCAATAGGAGTATAGAGAATTTTTGTTTTTTACTATATTGAGACTACTATTTTCCTTCGATACAATTCTAGTTGAAAGACTACCAGCGATCATAGATTTATCTAAGAATATATGTTCATCACTTGTTGGAGATAAAACACTGAACAAACGGGGAAATTCACGGTTGTTTGGAGCATGAGACAATTTAAAAAGCATAGAGCTTACTTCAAGTCCACTGACACCAAAGACATTACCCTTCGAATCAATTAAAGGGACAGAGCAAAGCATTATTTTTTCACTAGTATCAGGGAATACGAAAGAATTGCTCCAATAGTACAACCTAGATAAAGGAAGTCCCTTATTGAGATTGGCTTCAACCATAGGCTCAAAATAATATGAAGCATCATTAGTATCAAATTCCATTTTCCACTGAGCATTGAGGGGAAGGGAATTATTTCTACTGATACTTGGGAAACCACGCAATACAGTTATAGTTGGTGAAGAAGAATTAATTATGTTAGGCTCCATATTTTTAATATATAGTCCAGCCTTTGAATTATTTGCATTAACAAGATTAGGATTGATAGTAGCATTTAGGATGAAAAAAACACCACTACTCTTAGATATTTGTAGAGTAAGTAAGGTTTGCTCAAGCTCATTAGACACTATTTCTTCTAGCATATCAGGATACTCATGTAGACTAGATAACGATATACCTAAATCATTTGCTTTCTTTTCAATACTTCTAGACAATCCCTTAGAAAAATTTATGGCCTGAGTCGAGAGCTGTCCGTATTGCTGTGTGATTTCTTCTGAAGCATGTATCAATTCATTTTCAACAAGCTGTTCACTTTCTTTTAATCCTGCAGTAAGGGATCCTGTTATCATGAGAATTCCAACAACACCAAGTATAATAGTCAACACAAGAACCACTAAAAAGAGAAAAAGCTTCTGACCCATAGGTATACCAAATTCGGCTGATCTTTGGATCTTCTGCTTTACAATATTTATTTTTCCTTTGTCTGATGTCATTTCTTTCAATTATAACAATCCCTTTTATATTCTATTTTAAGGAAAATAATTAATGATTTCATTATACATTTGATCAAAAACTGCATCATATGACATTTCTGAATCCATACTATTCAACAGTTCAGTATAGGCCTGCCTACCTTCTAATGCGGTCTCCCGCAACTTATTCTCGTATTGCTTTTGAAGTTCGTCTACCCCATCAAATAATGGAGGTATATAAAACGTATATTCTTTTTGCATTATTTTAGAAGCTATTAATAGCTTTTTAATATTTTCATCTGAAACACTATCTATTTCTCTAGACATTAATTCGCCAAATGCTTCCTTTGAAACGGGGAGATATCCTGTAGATGATATAAATCTAATATTATTTTCTGGTTTTGTGAACCATTTCAGGAAAATACCGGCTGCATGCTCTTTTTCCTTCGATGACTTAATTACACTCATGCCAGCACCACGCTGTATGGCCGTTTTTGAACCTCCTTCAAATACAGGGTATGGGAGTATGGTCAGTTCGATAGGCTCCGTAGTATTATCTGCGTATGTAACAGTAGTAGGATAAAAAGATATGCCTGCAGTTGAACCTGTTGAACAAACTATGTCCCCTGTTTTAGCTAAATCAGTGGCGTATCCATCAAAAATAGCAACCTGTCCTAAAGCTGCTGGATTAAAATAGTTTTTCCAGACTTTATTGTACTGGGCAGTGTGAAGATTAATAGAATTATTGATTATAAAATCTCCGCCTAGTTGCTTGCATCCTAGTAGAGAGTAATTAAAAAGTGAATCCGCCATAAAAAACATTTTCCCGTCGTTTTCAATATGGGGTGTCTTCTCATCAGTCCATACATAATACAGATTAGCTAACTCTATAATTCCTTCAATTGTTTGTAGATCCTCTAACTTAACACCTGTATTAGAGGCAAATTTATTAAACAAAATAGTATTAACAAACAATACTTCCGTAGACTTTGCAGTTGGAAATACGTAGAGTCCATCATCATGTAGTTGTCCTTCTTGTAAAAATTCGGGAATGTATTTTGAAAGCTCATCAGTTGTAAATTGCTGATTAAGATTAGCAAGAAGCCCCTTTTTTGCTAATACCAGTGCTGTTTTAGGATAGGCAGATGTTATATCAGGGAGAGTCGGTGCTCCAGGATCATCATTTGCAGCCATGACAAGCTTCTCGTGGAGAGTTGAACTTCCAGATATGGACGTGATGTTTATTACGATGCCATTTTCAGAGCCTATAGTTTCATTAAACTCATCAATCATGTTGTCCATAGTATCTCTGAGCTGGCCACCATAGTTATGCCAGAGGTTGAGAGTTATTGGATTTTTAGAGTTTACTTTTATGCTATTGTTGCAGCCAATTATTATTATCATGATAAAGAAAAATATAAATATTAAGGTAAATGATTTCTTTCTCATATTACACCCCTAATTAAGAATATTCAGATTATCCCTTACATCTAAATTATGGAACAAAGCAATGGTGATCAAAAAAACGTATAGTATTAACCTTATTATAGCATAAAACGGTTTATTTACCAATATGGAGACTTAAGAATCAAAATAATCTATAGTATGAAATCACTTTGGGGGTGATGATAATTTTTTCAAGAATCATCCTTGGGGTGATTTCAATTATTGATAAAAACTTATACACTTAAGGAGAATGGAAGTAAAAAAATAAGGAGGTTTAAAAAATGACAGAACAAAATAATAATAACCAAGCCAAAGAAACAGTATTAGTTTTTGATCAAGAGGACATTGAAAAAAACAAGGCTATGGCAGGACTTGCTTATATCATTTTTTTCTTGCCCTTAATTGTTTGCCCAGAATCTAGTTATGCAAAATACCATGCTAATCAAGGATTGCTTTTGTTAATTGTAAGCTTTGCTGGTAGTATTATACTAGGTTTAATACCGATTATTGGATGGATCTTATTACCTATTTTTACTGTGTTAGTTTTTATATTTGCAATCATAGGTCTAGTTAATGGATTTGGAGGAAAGGCAAAAGAACTTCCTGTCATAGGAAAGTATAGGATATTGAAGTAATTTATCTAAAGAAGATATTTAGAAGCTAGGCAGATAGAAAAGAAAGGAATGGTGGAATTGATAAAAAAAATCATAATAATATTTCTTATCATTGCCATGCTATTTACTTTAGGAGCTTGTAATGTAAGGGAGAAAATTGATGAAAAGATATCAGAAAAGATAACGGAGGGTGTTGTAAACAAAATTACTGGAGGCAATGCTGACATCGATTTAGATAAAGGAAACTTAACAATAAAAGATGATGAAGGTCAAAATATTACTTTTAGTAGTTCTGAATGGCCAAAGGGGAAAGCTGCAGATCTAATACCAAAGATAAAGAAGGGCAATTTAGTATCCGTAATGAACACTGATAATCTTTGTATGATAATCTTAGAAGAAGTTGATAAGAAAGCATATAATCAGTTTATTGATGACCTAGAGGATAAAGGATTCAAAAATGACGGTTCTAACTACTCAGATGCAACAACAATAAGCTATGGTGCTAGCTTAAACGAAAAAACTTTAGTGCAAGTATATTACGGTATAGAAGATGAAACAATCACTATAACTGTTCAAATTGAAGATTAAGTATAGTAGGAAATACTGATTTGTTTTATCTAGGATTAGCAACTATCAGGTATGGGGGAGTTTGGGATGTTAAGGCTAGATGACTTGCTTTATAAAAAATTGCCAGATGAGTATACTGCAGATTTAAAGATATATGCCAATAGTAACTTATCAATTGCAAAACCTGAAAAGTTTGTAGCTAATATTGAAATTTGTTTTGATAACTACTATTTTTTCATTCCAACAGCAACGCCTCCACCAACTAAAATATGCAAAAAAGTATATGAGTTTAAGGCAAACAGAGCCATAGCTTTAAATCCTGAGCAGTCAATACTATTAACAGAAGATGTTCCCACAAAGGAATACACATCAATAATCATAAATAAGAAGCTTGTTCAAGAAGTCGCTTATCAAACTTGTGGCAGAGAAGAAGTGCAATTCATTACAGATAGCTATGCCATAAGTAGAAGACTCAAAAGCTTTTTTGATGATTTTGTATATGAGGCTACTAATGCGCATTCTAGTTATTCTTTAATGCTTGATAGTATAAGCATTCAAATTGTTATACAATTGCTGAGGGAGATTAATAGTAATATATTCAACAAAATTAGTTGTAAGGCTTATTCTGATAAGTCTCATATAATTAAAGCTATAGATTTTATTGAAGAGTATTATAACAGCAATATAAGCATAGAAGATCTATGTAAAGTAAGCAACCTAAGCCCCTATCATTTCATCAGACTATTCAAGGCAAAGACAGGAAGAACTCCTCACAATTATATATTAGATAAGAAAATTGAAGAAGCAATAAAAATAATAAAGAGCAAAGACTATTCACTAATCGAAGTAGCGCAGATATGTGGATTTATCAGTCAAAGTCACTTTAGCACAGTATTTAAGAAAAGGGTAGGAATAAGCCCTTCAAGCTACAAGAAGCAATTATAGTCTAGAATAAGAGGACTGTCCATCTATGTCGTACTTAATTAACACAGATGAACAGTCCTTTATTTTGTGAGAGGTCTATAATATTGAATTCAATGCATTATTCAAGTCTTCTATTATGTCACTACATGTTTCAAGGCCTACGGATAATCTAACTAATCCTTCACTAATACCAGCATCTGCTCTTTCTTCAGGAGTATAAGGAGAATGAGTCATAGAAGCAGGATGTTGGATTAATGTTTCTGTATCTCCTAAGCTTACAGCTGTTTTACATAGATGAGTATTATTTATTACCTTCTTACCTTCTTCAAGACTTCCTTTTAGCTCAAAGGCTATAATGGCACCAGGTAGTTTCATTTGCTTTTTAGCCAAGGCATACTGTTCAAAGCTCTCTAACCCTGGGAAGTAGACTTTTTCAACGGCTGGATGTGACTCTAAGAATTTTGCAACTTCCATGGCATTTTGACAATGCCTATCCATTCTTATCTCTAATGTTTTCATGCCTCTCATTATTAGAAAAGCATCAAAAGGACTTAGACAAGAGCCTGTCATATCTTTAATTCCAATAAGACGAACTTCCTTTATAAATTCCTGCCTTCCTGCCACAAAGCCAGCAATTACATCTCCATGACCGTTTAAGTATTTAGTAGCTGAGTGTACAACAACGTCAGCTCCAAGTTCAATTGGTCTTTGTATATAAGGAGTAGCAAAGGTATTGTCCACAATTACTAAGCAATCATCTTTTTCATGGGCTATATCCGATATAGCTTTAATATCTGTAATCAACAATGTTGGATTAGCAGGTGTTTCTAGATATACTATTCTAGTATTACTCTTCATTGCCTTCCTTACATTTTCAGGGTCACTAGTATCTACGAAAGTAACCTCAACACCAAATCTAGTTAATCCATGGTTGATGTAGGCAAAAGTACATCCATAGAGAGTTTCAGCAGCTACAATATGATCTCCGGCGCTTAAGGCTGTCCATAAAGTTGAGGAAATAGCACCCATACCAGAACCAGTAGAAACACAAGCCTCTGCACCTTCTAATATGGCAAGCTTTTCTTCAACCTGGGAATTCGTTGGATTACCTAATCTAGTGTAGATATATCCATCTTCTTCTAAAGCAAATCTTCTTCCACCCTGTTCAGCACTATCAAACACAAAGGTTGAAGTTTGGTAAATTGGTGTAACTAATGAGCCAGTAGCTGCATCAGTTTTATGACCACCATGTATGGTCTTTGTTCCAAAGCCCATAGTTTCTAATTTTTTTCTTTCCATAATATATGCCCCCTAAATATAGTTTAATACCCTTACTATTATAGATGTGTACAGCATCAAAAGTAGAACTAGCAAAGAAATTAAGTCGGTTACTACCATTTATTAAATATATTGATACTATTCAATTTTTATAAAAGAAATCCTTTAAAGGTTAAGAAAAAGTCAAATTTAAGATGAGTAACATTCTTTCTATGGATATAAGGAATATAATACAAATCAAAAGCTAATGTTAAATACAAAGATTTGGGTTGGAAAAGGGATAACATTATATGTGGAATATAGTTATGATTTTAAAAAATCATATATTTTTTTTGCATTAGGCTAGGTAAATCCTTATTATTTACTTTTATATATGAAAATAACATAATAATATGGCAAAACCAGTAATAATATAGCAAAATAGATAGAATTAATTTTATTGTAAGCAAAGAAAGTATATGTTATAATTTTCCTAATAATTATGACTAAAATGAATAGATATCGCTAAATTCTTTAGAGAAACGGGGGAACCAATTTTTAGGGGTGAATCCTTATCTAGGAGGGGCTACCCTTTAGCCCTAATCCGACAGCTAACCTCGTAAGCGTAGAAGGGGGCAGTATAGTACACTGAACAAGAAACTATGGAACCCCATAGTTTTTTTGATCCCAAAATTTTAGTTTACATAATTCTAAATAATATTTTGGGAGGATGGTTGGATGAAAAAGGATCTTAGATATTGCATTATTGGTGCAGGCAACGGAGGAACTGCAATGGCAGGCTATCTTGCTATGATAGGATACAAGGTAAACCTGTATAATAGGACATTTGAAAAGATTTTCCCTTTAATAAAAGACCGAATTATCCATATATCAGGCGAAGTAAATGGTTATGGACTATTAAATAAAGTCACTAGTAATATTGAAGAAGCCATAAGTGATGTTGATATAATAATGGTAACTATTCCAGCAATGGGACATTATGATATTGCTGAGGAAATGGCACCATATTTAAGAGATGGTCAGATAATAATCCTAAATCCAGGACGCACTGGAGGGGCTTTAGAAGTATATGAAACCCTGCTAAAAGAAAGAAGAAAGAATAACATTATTGTAGCAGAAGCACAAAGCTTTATTTATGCATGTAGGTCAACAGCATTTAATCGTGTTCATATCTTTAAATCCAAAAAAGAAGTGACTCTAGCCGCAATACCAGCCCTAAAAACAAATTATGTGCTTGAGCTCATCAATGAAGTCTATCCTCAGTTTATTCCTGCAAAGGATGTTCTAGAAACTAGTATCAATAATTACGGAGCAATATTCCACCCAGCGCCCACACTTTTAAATAGTGGACACATCGAAAGAGGTGCACCTTTTGAGTATTATACTGAAGGCATAACACCATCAATAGGAAATTATCTTGAAAAAATTGATAGAGAACGTATGGAACTAGGAAAAATGCTGCAGGTAGAAACATTATCTGCTTCTCAGTGGCTGAGAGAAACCTATGGGACAAAAGGAGAATCTATTTTTGAGTCAGTTCAGAATAATCCTGCATATAAGGGATTACAAGCACCACAAGGTCTACATATCAGGTACATTTACGAGGACGTTCCCTACAGTCTAGTTCCCTTAGAATCAATTGCCTACAGTTTAGGGATGAAGACACCAGCCATATCTTCAATAATAAATGTAGCTCAGTTAATGACAAACAGAGATTTTAGAGAAGAGGGTAGAACAGCAGATAGACTTGGCCTAGAAGGATTGACTATTACTGAAATGCATATGCTAGCAAGAAGAGGAACAATAGTTAAGAAAAGACTGGAAGAGGTGGTTTAATGAAGAAAATCATAGGATTAACACTTGAGAACTGTGTCCATGTGGCAGGGACAATGAATTTTCTTAACCTAGCAGAGAAAGAAAATTACAAAACAGAATTCCTAGGTATAGGAGTAAGCGTTGAAGAATTGGTTAGACTAATCGAGGAAAAAAGACCTGATATTGTAGGGCTTTCATATAGACTTTCTCCAGAACCTTTATATAAGATATTAGAGAAATTAAAAGATAAAATTAATAATAACAATAATTTGCAAAATATAGTTTGGCTCTTTGGTGGAACAGGGCCAACAGCACTAGTTGCAGAGAAATATTTTTTTGATAAAATATTCTACGGGAGTGAAGATTCTGATGAGGTAATAGCTTACTTAAAAGGTCAGAAAAATTGTGTAGAAGAAATATATTCAAAAAATCTCATAGATAGGATAAAGTCTAAGTATCCTTATCCGCTACTAAGACATCACTTAGGGCTTACATCTATGGCGGAGACAATTAGCGCAATAGAACAGATTGCAGAAGCTAAGGTATTGGATGTAATTTCAGTGGCACCAGACCAAAATGCTCAGGAGTTTTTCTTTTGCCAAGAAAATATGGATGAGAATTTAAGTGGAGCGGGTGGAGTGCCAGTTAGAACTGAAGATGATCTAAAAGCCTTATACAAAGCAGCTCAAAGAGGAAATTATCCCCTACTAAGATCATACAGCGGTACTAATAACATAATTAAATTTGCAGAGCTTTTACAGAATACTATAAATAATGCTTGGTGTGCAGTACCTCTTTTCTGGTATTCAGAGTTAGATAAAAGAGGATCTAGAACTCTAAAGGATGCTATAGTTGAAAATCAACAGGTAATGGCTTGGCATGGAGAAAGGGACATTCCAGTAGAAGTAAATGATCCTCACCATTGGAGTCTAAGAGACGCTCATGATGCTATAGGGGTAGCGGTTGCATATTTAGCAGCATATAATGCTAAAAAAATGGGTGTAAAAGATTATATAGCTCAATTTATGTTTAATGTACCAGCCTATATTTCAGCTGAAAAGGATTTAGGAAAAATGCTTGCAAAGATTGAACTGATAGAAAGCTTAGTAGATGATGGCTTCAGAGTATATCGTCAGGCTAGGGCAGGCTTAGGAAGCTTTCCTCCTGATTTAAACCAAGCAAAGGGACAGTTAGCGGCATCTGCATATCTTGCCATGGCTATAAAACCTCAAATATATCATGTTGTAGGTTTTTGTGAAGCACATCATGCAGCAGAGGCAGAGGATGTTATAGAGTCCTGTAAGATAGTCAGGGGAATAATTAAAAATGAATTTTTAGGCTCCATAGACCTGAGTAAAGACGCAAATGTTCTGAGGAGAAAAGTTGAGCTAATAGAAGAAGCTAAGGTTATTATAGGCAGCATAGTATCTCTAAATCCAGAAAAAGAAGACCCTTTAACAGACCCGGACACATTAGTGGAAGCTGTAAAACTAGGGATATTAGATGCTCCACAGTTGAAGGGCAATAGTGTAGCAAGAGGAGAGCTAAAAACTAGAATCATAAGTGGAGCATTGTGTGCATATGATGAAGATAATGCACGGGTAATACCAGAAAAAGAAAGACTAGAAAATATTGTGAAAAAATCCAAATCCTTTTTATAAGGAACTGTACTTTTGGCATATGTCATCCTGATCACTAGCGAAGGATCTCCTTGTTTAACTATTGCTATGAACATGAGACCCTTCACTAGGTTCAGAACGACAAAAGAGTATCTATAAAACAGTCAGCAATTTCATTTAAAAATCTTCTTGTAGCAGCTTTTTAAAGATGTTCACATCCATAGAAAATCTTAAAGGCTTAGTGGCAGGTCCTTCAACTATGGTCCCATCATATGAAAACCTTGAACCATGACAAGGACAATCCCAGGTCCTTTCAGCAGAATTCCAGTTTAACTCGCAGCCCATATGTGTACAAGTGGTGTTTACTAAGTGTAAATTGCCTTCTTCATCCTTATAAGCTCCAGCACGCTTTCCTTCAATCATGACAATCCTTCTTCTCCAGGTTCAACATTTAAATCATTAGAAACTGAGGATAGTTTACCTTCTATAAGCTGGTCAGCTACATTATAATTTTCCACAACAAAATTCTTTGCAGAGGCTAAGATAGTTGAGCGTGAGGGGTTGTATACATCTTGCCATTGACTCTTACCATTTACCATTAAGTCTCTAATAAGCATTGCAGAAACCATACTATTTGTCATACCCCATTTTTGAAAACCTGTAGCTACATATAGGTTTGGAGTGTTAGAAGTATAATGCCCTATATAAGGAATACCATCTAAAGTCATACAATCTTGAGTAGACCATCTATATGGAATATCCTCTACAGTAAAGATATCCTTAGCAAATTCAATCAATGCCTCTAGATACAGATGATTGGATGATAACTCCTCCAATAGACTTAAGAGACGAGGCTTTACCATCAGCTTCATTAAGATTTAATCATTGGTACAATATAGAAAACAACTATGACAAGGGTTATATTTATGTAACTAACAACTATGGAGAAGATTGGTACCAAGCAGGTCCTATATATACAGATATCTCAGATGGCTGGGAAGGAGCAATTGTAAATCTTAACGAGTATATTGGTTCATTAGACCCAGTATTTGTAGCGTTTAGATTAACATCAGATAACTTAGTAGTAAGACCAGGATGGTATATCGATGATGTAAAATTAATTGGAGCAGATACAGAGGCTCCAGCAGTACCTACTGATTTAGTGGCAGAGCCTGGATTAACAGGAATAAATTTATCTTGGACGGCTGCAGACGATATAGATTTTGACAGATATGTTGTATACCGTTCTCTAACATCTAATGAGGGCTTTGAGCAAATTGCAGAGTCTACAATCAATAGTTTTATGGACTCAGAAGTAGAAGCGGGAATAACCTATTATTATAAAGTGGCAGCAAAAGATATTGTTGGAAATGTTTCTGAGCTTTCCGAAGAAGCATCTTGCTCCGTAGCAGAGATATCAATAATATTTGCTGCTGATTTTGAAGAAAATGATGGGGGATTTGTTTCAGGAGTTACGGCAGGTACTGCTAACCCATGGGAATGGGGCATACCTACATCAGGACCAAATGGAGCAAAATCTGGAGAAAAACTATGGGCAACTAATCTTAGTGGAAATTATCCTATGAGCAGTGATTCCTATATCCAAAGTCAAGCTATAGAACTACCAGAAGATAAAGATGCTTTATTAACATTCTCACACTGGCTAGATATGGAAGGATCAACCACTCTATATGATTATGGTCAAGTATTTGTTTCAAATGATGATGGAGTTACTTGGACCAATATAACACCAGTTCCAGGTCAAAAATATGGCAAGAGAGTTCAAGCTTGGGCTGATGAGGAGATTTCTTTAGCAGCTTATAAGGGTCAGGAAATAATACTAAGATTTTTCTTCCATTCAGATAGTATAATTGCATATACTGGTTGGTATATTGACGACTTATATATTGTTGGAATAGATATAGCTGAAGAAGACCCACCAACAGATCTAGATATTAGTAAGAGCGCAGGAGCTTTTGAAGATAGAAGAGCTAATTATGTAGATCCAGCTGAACCAAATTTCAATCTGAAAAAAGATGGAATAAGCAAATATGAAATTATAGAAGATAAAGAATTGCAAAACACACCTATGATAATGGGTGGAATACCAGTAGCTGATGGAGTAGTTACAGTATTAGAAACTGGGAGAAGCGTTAAAGTAGATCCAGTTACAGGGAAATATAGAATGAGACTTTCTATGGGTAGCTATAACCTAAGAGCAGAAGCTTATGGATACTATCCAACAGATGTGGAAGTAACAGTAATAGAAAATGAAACAATAAGACAATCATTTGTTCTAGAAGCAAAACCACGTGGAACAATAACTGGTAGAGTAATAGATAGATACTATAAAAACCCAGCAGCAAATGCATTGATCAGACTAGTAGAGGATCCAAGAGTAGCACCAGTTGTTGCTGATGAAGATGGATACTTCACAATTGAAGACATCCTAGTCGGAACATATACACTAAAGGTTGTAGCAAATGGATTTGAACCAGGAGAATTTAAAGTAACAGTAAATGCAGATGATATAAAAGATATTGAGCTAGGACTAAAGAGATTTGTAGGTTATGAAGATGAAATAAGCTACGATGATGGAAGTGCAGAAAATGCACTAGTATTAAATAATGCACCTAATGGATTAGCAGTAAGATTTACTCCAGAACAATTTGGCAAAGTAACAGGCGCTAAAGTTTACTTCTGGGACACTTCATGGCCAAGTCCAGGAGGAAATAGAATAGGATTTACAATCTATGGTACAAACGAAAATGGAGCACCATATAAAGTTGGGGAACCAATATTCATGAACGTAGAAAGAGGAGCTTGGAATGAAATAGATTTGTCAAGCTTTGGCTTCTCAACAGACATGGATTTCTACATCTCAACTATTCAGGATGCAGCTGGAACAAGCTGTCCAGGAACAGGCATAGATGAATCTGGAGCAGGAGATAGATCCTATATGAACCTTGATGGAGAATTTCAATTAATAGGGTCTGAGGATATAGAAGGTGCTCTAATGATAAGAGCAATAGTAGAAAACTCAGTATCAACACCTATAATAACAAATCTAGGAGAAGAAACATATACAAATCAAGACACAATAGTAGTAGAAGGAATAGTAGGGGCAGATTGTAAGGTTAATGTATATGTTAACAATGAAATAGTAGCCTATACAGACAGTATAGATAAAGAGTTTGCAGTAGAAGTAGACCTATTACAAGACGAAAATGGAATCATGGTAACAGCAGAGTTAGATGGAGTACAAACAGAACCTTCACAAACAGTACTAGTAATAAAAGACAAAGTATTACCAGTATTAGAAGTAGAAGAGCCACTAGATAATATAAAGACAAATAAAGAAGTAGTTCATGTAATAGGAAGCGCAAGTGATAACATAGAACTAAAAAAAGTATTAGTAAATGATAATGAAGTAGAAGTAGATGAATTAGGTAACTTCCATGAAAGAGTAATGATAAATGCAGGAGAAAATGTAATCACAGTAAAGGCTATTGACCTAGCAGGAAATGAAGTAACAATTACAAGGACAATAACAGTAGAGCTAGAAGCGCCAGAAATCACAAACATAGAACCATCAGAAGATATAGAGCTTAGAGCAGGAGAAATTCTAACAGTTAGCTTTAATGCACCAGAAGGTGGAGAAGGCTACTTTAGATTAATGCTTCCATTTGGACTTGAAAGTAATGAAATAGGAATTCCAATGACAGAAGAAGAGGGATTATATACAGGAACTTGGATAGTGCCAGAAGAAATGGAAGCAGATATTGTAGAGATTGAAGTTGTATATATAAGTGAGTCAGGATATGAAGTGACTAAGGTAGCAGATGGTAGAATCACAATTATTTTAGATGATGAAGGAGAAGCGCCATCAATAACAAATGTACTACCAACAGGAGATACAGACCTAAGAGCAGGAGATGTTTTAGAGGTTAGCTTTAACGCCCCTAGTGGATACTCTGGATACTTTAGATTAGTGCTTCCTATTGAACAGTACAATAATAAACTTGGTATTGAAATGACAGAGGAGTCACCTGGTTTCTTTAGAGGAACATACACAATACCTGAAGGAATAGTAGCATCAAACCTAAGTGTAGAAGTGTTGATAGTTGGGGAAGACGGAGAGAGAATACCAGATGTAGCTCAAGGAAAAGTTACAATAATCGGTGATAGGAATGACCTTCCAGTAAATGCCGTTATAATAGATGGAGAAGCTTTTGATATGAATTATCTAAATAATAGCTCAAGAGCTCAAAGAAAATATATTGAATGGGTAAATTCTGGAGGGCAAGTCTATATTAAGTTAAAGGCAGATACTATAGTTAATGATACTGGCAAAAGAGTTACAGTAGAGATATTACCTGAAGAATTGTCATACTTTAATGCAAGAGGCGAAATGACAATTTATGAAAAATAAAAGAACAAAGTATTAAACTAGAAGAGTCTCCTAATTTAGGAGGCTTTTTTATAGTATAAATGGCATTCAATATATAATATGAGCAAAAAATATAAATTTAAAGAAAATTGCAACTAGTAAAAAAAATATTGCAAAAAAAGACGGGGAAAAGGGTTGCCTATTATAAAAAACAAGACATTCAATCTGGAAGAGAAGACATTCTATTGTTTTGAGTACAAGGGCAATAAAACACAAAACACTTGAAATAGTAAGTTATTTGAAATATTATTTTTCGGATATTGCAAAAATAATATTGACAATACTTTTTTACCGTGTTATATTATTAATTATTATAATTATATGTAAGATTAAATGAATAAATCAAATAGTAACTATGATGAAGAACAAACTATGGGAAAGTCGATTACAGAGAGCTAGGTTAGGTGAGAGCTAGCATTTGATTTCATGGGGAGTATCACTTCGGAGTTATATGGCTGAAATAAGTAAGTCATATCGGTTAGCCCCGTTACAAGGCTAAGGTTTGTTAGAACCTAATGAGTTAATTATCGTGAGATAATTATATGGTAGAGTGGTACCGCAGGAATAGCCTCTACATGTGTCGCAGCATGTAGAGGCTTTTTTTATACTATTAATCATAAGGGGGTAGTGAACATGAGTGAAGATGAGGTAGGTATTATTAATAAATTGATTTGACAAATAAAAAATAGGGGTGTTTTGTATGAATAAAAAAATCAAAGTATTATTCTTATCAGTTTTTGCATTTAGTGTTTTAACAGGATGTTCTTCTGGAATAGGTAATAGTAAATTAGATAGCTCAGATGAAATTAAAGTAGGCTTAAACTATGCATATTCAGGCGGAGCAGCAACATATGGACAAGGTCTTACAGAAGGTATTGAACTAGCCATGGAGGAGATTAATAAAAATGGAGGAGTACTAGGGAAACAATTAAAGACTATAAAAATAGACAATAAATCTGAAGCCACAGAGTCAGCTAATGCTGCTACAAAACTAGCTACAAGAGATAAAGTAGTAGCTATACTAGGTTCTGATACATCAGGAAGCACTAAAGCAGCAATTCCTGCAGCAATGCAAAACAATATACCTATAATATCAGGCTCTGCAACTGATGATGATGTGACGGTAGATAGTAATGGAAAGGTAAGGGACTATGTTTTTAAAACTTGCTTTAACGATTCATTCCAAGGGATTTTAATGGCTGAGTTTGCATATAAGGATTTAGGTCTGAAAAATGCTGTAATATTAGCAGATACTACAAGTGATTATGCCCAAGGACTTTCAAAAAACTTTAAAGAGACCTTTACTGCCCTAGGGGGAACAGTTCAAGTAGAAGAGGCATATCAAGCAAAAGAAACAGATTTCAAAGCAGTTTTAACTAGAATTAAGGGTAAAAACCCAGGAGTTTTATTTGTTCCAGGCTACTACGAGGAAGTGGGTCTAATAGTAAGGCAGGCAAGGGAATTAGGACTAGATATGCCTATACTTGGTGGAGACGGATATGAGTCGCCAAAGCTTCAAGAAATAGCAGGAAACACAGCTTTAAATAAAGTTTACTATTCAAGCCATTATTCTCCACTAGAAGATTCTGAAATAGTGCTTAATTTCCAAAAGAACTTTAAGGAAAAATACGGAAAAGAGCCTGATGCATTTAATGCCCTTGGATATGACTTGGCATATTTTTTAGTAGATGCATTAGACAGGACAGGAGAGGTGAATTCAGAAAGATTAAGAGACTCACTTGCTTCAACTATTGACTTCACTGGTGTAACTGGAAATATATCTATAGATGAAAACCATAATCCAGTAAAATCAGCTACTATTATAGAAATGAAGGATGGACAAGCAAGCTTCTTGAAGAAGCTAGATCCACAGAAATAATACTACATTCAGGATGATGGGGTCAGATTATGGGGTCAGGCTTGAATAATTTCATAACTATTGTCAAGTCAGAAATGGGTCAGATGATGGGGTCAGGCTTGAATAATTTCATAACTATTGTCAAGTCAGAAATGGAGGTGTAATAATGGAGCAATTATTGCAACAGGTGATCAATGGAATATCATTAGGAAGTATATATGCATTAATAGCACTAGGATATACTATGGTTTATGGAATCATAAATTTAATAAATTTCGCACATGGAGAAATATATATGATAGGGGCATATGTAGGATTTGCTCTTACAACCTTTTTAGGTCTAGGTTTTTTACCTTCCTTGTTTATTTCAATGGCAGCCTGTGCTGTGCTTGGGATTGTAATAGAAAAGTTGGCCTATAAGCCAATTAGGAATTCTTCAAGAATAGCAGCTCTTATTACGGCCATTAGCGTATCTTTATTCTTACAATATATAATGGTGTATTTTGTAAAACCAGACACCAGAACTTTCCCAAATATTATAGCTAATAAAAAGATTACCTTTTTTAATGGCAATGTTGTAATGGATGTAAAGAATATATATATAATAGCTATTACCATTGTTCTAATGTTAGTTTTGCAATATGTCATCTACAAGACAAAAGTTGGAAAAGCAATGAGAGCAGTGGCTCTTGATAAAGATGCAGCTAAACTAATGGGGGTTAATGTAAACAGGATTATATCTTATACCTTTGCTATAGGATCAGCATTGGCAGGAGCAGCAGGTGTTCTTGTGGGAGTATATTATAATACTATAAATCCTCTCATGGGAGTAGTTCCAGGGTTGAAGGCATTTGTTGCAGCAGTTATAGGAGGTATAGGAATTATTCCTGGGGCAGTATTTGGAGGAATTTTTCTTGGAATGACAGAAACTATTGTTAGTGCCTATGGAGGTTCAGTATTTAAGGATGCAGTTGCCTTTACAATTCTGATTATAGTCCTTTTATTAAGGCCTAATGGGCTTTTAGGCAAGAATACTAAAGAGAAAGTATAGGAGGTGTATAAGATGAAGGGTTCAATCAAGAGAAGTATAATAAGCCTAACATTACTGCTTGCGACTTATGGCTTAGGTCAGATTTTCATAAATAAGGGAATTATTGACTCATATTTATTATTGAATATTGTTCTAATTGGAATAAATATAGTACTTGCTGTTAGCCTAAATCTTATCACAGGCTTTACTGGTCAATTTTCTCTTGGGCATGCAGCCTTTATGTCAATTGGCGCCTACACCTCTGCTGTATTAACAGCAAAGTTGGGACAACCATTTATTGTTGGATTATTGGCTTCTGGAATAACAGCTGCCCTTGCGGGTGTTGTTATCGGAATTCCTACACTAAGGTTAAAGGGTGATTACTTAGCTATTGCAACCCTTGGATTTGGGGAAATAGTGAAGATTATAGGTTTAAATATGGATTATATTGGAGGGGCTACTGGCCTAAATGATATACCACAGTATACCAACTGGACTTGGATATTTTTTGTGACTGTAGCTACTGTAATATTGATAAAGCATTTTTTAAAGTCTTTTCATGGAAGAGCTTGTATAGCCATAAGAGAGGATGAAATTGCAGCA
>JBBAFY010000029.1:0-27231 GCA_041655135.1 Tissierellales bacterium | reverse complement strand
ATTAACTTCAACTCCAGATGCTAGTTTAGGATATGAGGGTGGCTATACATTAACTTATGAACCAACAAAATAGCAACATTGGAATAGCCATTAGGACAAAATCCTTGGTTTGCTATTTGACACTACTCATTTTTTGTGACAGAAGCTAAGTTGTAACCTAGTGTTTTTTTAGCAATGAAAGAGTTTACTACAATAAGAAAATGATGGCAAAGGAGAAATTACATGTACATACTAACATTCATATATGGTTCAATAATAGGTTCTTTTTTAAACGTATGCATATATAGAACACCAAGAGAAGAGTCTATTGCCTATCCAGCTTCTCATTGCCCAAAATGTAACACTCCTCTAAAATGGTATGACCTTATACCAATACTTAGCTTTTTATTTCAAAAAGGCAAATGCAGATATTGTGGGGAGACTGTCTCTCCACAGTATCCAATTGTTGAATCATTAAATGGCGTTTTATATACTATAATATTCCACTATTATGGAGCATCTATTGACTTTATTTTTTATAGCTTTATAGTTAGTATTCTAATTATCATTAGTGTTATTGATTACTATCATCAGATTATACCTGATGTATTGGTAGTTTTTATTTTAATACTATCTATTTGCTATAAGTTTACAACAATTATATTATGTAAAGCACCATTCAATTTACTTGATAGCATATTAGGTTTACTAATAGGGGGAGGACTATTTTTAATCATTGCACTAGTATCTAAAGGTGGTATGGGTGGAGGAGATATAAAGCTTATTAGTGCTTTAGGCTTTATACTAGGATTAAAAAAGACTCTTTTAAACATATTATTATCCTTTATAATAGGATCAACTTTATCAGTACTTTTATTGATGTTTAAGAAAAAAGGGAAAAAAGATGCGATTCCTTTTGGACCCTTTATAAATATAGGATTTATAATATCATTTTTATTAGGGGACATGATAATTTACTGGTATCTATCAAGGCTTTGGGTTTAAGGAGGAAGTATCTTTGAAAAAGAGAAATATAGTAGGATTCACATTAATAGAGGTAATATTTTCTATGTTATTATTGGGTATCATAGCTGTTTCTGTACTACCTATGGCTGCTTATTCTGTCAAATATGTAAAATGGAATAATATAAGACTTACAGCACTAAATTTAGCATATACACAGGTAGAATGGTTAAAAACCTTAGATTATGAAGACTTAGGTTTAGATATTACTGGGTATTCACCAAAGGGGATAGTTAGGGATAACTATTATATGAATAATACTAATGCAGTTGAAATAGAAGGGGTCAACTATTTGGTACAAACAGGGGTATATTGGGAAAAGGCAGAATCAACTACTGGTGAACCAGTACCTCAAGCTATGAAGAAAATTGACGTCGTTGTAGAGGCTCAAGATACTTTAAATGGTGAAGCAAAGGAATACTCAGTATTAGGTTTACTAGTCTCAAGAGAAGGTGAACGAATACCAACAAAACCTGGACATGTAAAGATTTATATATCTTTAAGAGGTGTTAATACTGGAACTAAAAATGTGACAGTAGGTTTAGGTCAACTATCACCTACTACTTGGTACGCAAATACTGATGATGAGGGGATGGCGTTAATAGGAGATTTACCTGAAGGCAATTATCTTGTACAACCCTCTAAATGGAAAAGTCAGTCAATCATGGTAGAACCCAATGGAGTGAATGTGACAAATACTAATTGGACATTAGAAAAGAATGTAATTGTACCCAGATGGGACAAAAATAAGAAAAATGAAATTATTTTTCCTGAAGCTAACTTTAATATAGATTTGCCAGGCTATATAATATTACCACAGGGCAATAAGTATCCAGAGTTAGCTACACTAGAGATAAAACCGAGCAGTAGCTCTTATGTTTCATCAGAGGGACAAAGTGATCTTCTAATTAGAAATAAATTTGAAGATTTAAGTAGTATTAAATTTTGGAGATTGTGGGCTTATGATTATACAATTACATTTGGAGAGGAAAATTATTATTTCATTAATAATAAAACTAACAATTTGTGGGATGGAAGGTTTAGCATAGATGATTTAGATAGACCAACCTATGAAGAGCTGAAACTAGCATTTGGATTAGAGAATAATGGTAGATTCAAAATTACAAACAATGGATCTAACCAGAGTACTGAGCTAATAATTGAATTTTCTTCTCATGTTACTAACATTGAGAATATGAAATTTACCTTGAACGGGGAGGAAATTGATAGACAAAACTATACAATAACACATTTCATTTCAGGGAATAAAGATGCTTATAAAATTTTACTTAGCAATTCTGTTTTCAGTAATGAAAGTTTAATTGAATTTCATAATTATTAATACTGAGGAATTAATTAATAATTATGAAATGAAATTAGCAAGGGATTTAAGCAAATGTACTTTAGTTCGAGATAATTAGGAGCTTGATTAATATGAAAAATAGGATTAAAGCTATTTATAATTCTAAGGGTGTGACCTTAATAGAGTTAGTTTTAGCTATATCATTAGTAGCTATAGTTTTTACTATAATATTTAATATGTTTTCTATTTCTACAAAAAGCTTTCAATATGTAACAACAAAATTTTATGCAGGTGAAGACATCAGAGCATTTTTAAATACAATACAAAAGGAAGCAAGCCAAGGAAAAAAGGCTGAGTTGAATAAAGAAGTATTATTCAAACCGTCAGATTCAAATAATCGGGTCATATATATATATACTGACTTAGACAATGATGATATTCCAGAACTAGTAAGATACAGGTTAGATGATAATGTTATTAAAAAAGATTATATTAAGACAAGTGATAAAGTATTCCCTTTTAAATACAATTCTAATTTTTTAAATGAAAAAATTGTTCTGTCTAATGTAGCAGATAAAAATATTTTTGGTGATGTCACTTATATTAACACTTCGCAAGAAAACTATGGTGATAAAGATAATAGAAGAAAAGTAAAAATGACCATCGAGATAGAAACAGGTAATAAAAGGGCACCTATTATTATTGATACTTATTTAGTTAGTAAAAGCAGAACTGAGTATGAGTAGGAGGGATATAATGAAGTTATTGAAAAGTGATAAAGGTATAACAGTCCCATTAGTATTAATTATCTTCTCCATTATGCTAATATTTGGTCTTGTAGCGTTATCTATAGTATCTAGTCAGTCTATTTTTAATATTGTTGATGATTCATCACAGAAAGCTTTGAAGTATGCAGAGGCAGGCTATAACAAATACCTTTGGCATTTAAATGACGATTTAAATTTTTACAGTACTGAAGCTCATGATAAATTAATGAATGAGCCTTACCCTTTTGAAGAGGGCTATTTCATGTTAGATGTTACAAAACCAAGTGATACTGATAGGTTTGTAACTATTAAATCTACAGGTTGGTCAAAGGATAATCCAGATATAAAAAAGACTATTTTAGCTAAAATCAGAAAAAAACAATTTGTACACAATGTTTATGTAAGTGACAGTGATGGTCCTAATATATGGTGGACAACTGGGGATGAAAGTCATGGACCTTTACATACAAATACAGATATTAGAATACAAAATAAGCCTATTTTCTATGACACAGTAAGTTATGTTAATAAACTAGAAAAAGGTAGTGGATATAATCCTGATTTTAAAGTTAAGGAACCATCACAGCCTATGAAAACAAGTAAGCTTGAATTTCCTGATTCAAATAAGAACTTAAGGGATTGGGCAGAAAAGGATGGAATGCTTTTCTATGGTAGAACCTGTATATATCTAGAGGGTGATAAGTTAAGTATTAGAAACCAAAACTCAGATGAGATAATAGTAAAGAATATTTCTAGAGATATTCAGAATCTGGTCATTTATGTAGATAAGGTTCCAGATAGTGATAAGAGCATTATAGGTGGAACCGGAAAATTTGGAATTAAATCAGGAAATGTTTTTGTATCTGGAAAGCTTGAAGGTAGGCTAACAATTGGAGCAGAGGATACTATTTATATTACTTATTCTGATCCTACCGAGTGGTATGATTACAATCCAAGCGACATATACAACAATAATAAAAAACCAAATCAGCCTCCAACTACTTTTCCATGGGTAGGAAGTAATGAAAAGGCCTATCCCCAATCGGGTGGAATAGAATATATTAACACGAGGTTTAGTGGGAACAAAAACGGCACAGGTACAGTAATGTCTTCTTATGATATTGAAAAAAACATATATACAAGATACTCCTTTGATGGAAACACTAATAATCCAGGTAAAGATATGCTAGGTTTAATAGCAAACAACAATATATATATACTACATTATGGATGGCCCAAAAAAGCATATAATTCAGATGGTAGAGATGATAGTTGGAATTTTGAATGGGGCTCCTGGGTAGATAATGGGGGATATGTAAGAAAAAAACTGGACTCTGGTACTTATAATAATATAAAGATAAGATATCGTGGAACTTATTCCACATTAAGAGTTGGCTATGGAAAGAATGATCATTTAAAACCAGGTGAATTTGATGTTTGGGAACCAGATGAAAAATGGAGTACAAAAAACAAAACCTATGATATGGGACCTCATAATATAACAATACATGCTGCACTCTTCTCAGTTAACCAAGGATTTGGCTATGAAGACTATGATAAAGGACCTAGAAAAGGAGATATTACGCTTTGGGGAAATCTTACGCAAAGAGAGCGAAAGCCTGTAGGTACAATCGGAAGGACAGGCTATAATAAAAAATATGCACACGACCCTCGTATGTTCTACGATTATCCGCCCCATATACTAGAGCCTACCAATGTAGGTTGGGAGATACACGAATGGAAGGAATTAAATAATTAGCTGAAGGAGGAACTCTTTTGAAATTACCCTTTTTTAACAAATCTATACTTTCTATAGACTTGGGGACTTACGAAACAAAAATAATTGAAGCCAAAAGGAATAACAATATAATTCAAGTAAATAAAGCTTTTTCATTAATGACTCCAGAAAGCTCATATGAAGATGGTCGTATTAAAAATGATTTGAGTTTGAAGGAGGCAATTAGAGAGGGACTTAAGGAGTACAATATTGCTTCTAGAACTGCTTATTTAACCATAAAAAGCACTTCCATTATAACAAGGGAGATACCTTTCCCCCTAGTTGAACCGAAAGAAATAGGAAGTATGCTAAAATTTCAGCTTGCTGAATACTTACCTATGGATATAAGTAGATATAAGACTCAGCATAAAGTACTTGGCAGAATTTTTGATGGGGAAAAAGAAAAGCTCAATGTGCTAATATTCGCTATACCAAAGGATATTATAGATAAACACTATTTTCTTCTATCAGAACTTGACTTAAAGCCTGAAATTCTAGATTACCAATCTAATTCAATCAGTAAGCTTATTAAGTATACAGATGCCTTTAATGATGGAATTTTAGTTTCTGATAAGGTTGTAGTAACTATTGATTTGGGTCATAGTAACACAAATGTATCGATAATAAAAAATGGCAAACTACAAACAAGTAGAACTATTGAAATAGGCGGTAAAGATATAGATGAAAATATAAAGAACTTATTTGATTTTACAAAGGATGAATTATTAGAAAATAAACTTAAAATTAGTGATGTGAGTGTTATTAATAATGAATACACTGACCAAAATAGACTTAATAATGTAATCAAGAATACAATTGAGAACATAATTGATAAAATTGATAACATCATAAAGTATTATATTAGTAAAGAAATTGAAAATGAAATTCACATGATATTGTTATATGGTGGTTTATCAAGAATCAAGGGTGTTGACAAGATTTTTGGAAATTACTTCAATATTGATACAGTAATTCTAAGTGATGTAGATGAAGTTAGCATTCAAACTAGTCCGTATAAGTATTTTAACTGTTTAAGTACTTTACTAAGAGATGAAGAGGTGCAATAAGGTGAAAGATTTAAATTTTTTTGAATCCTATAACAAAAATAAAGATAAGCATCTGGGCAAAGACTTCATTTTATATGGATTAGCTATTCTTTTTGCACTAGGTATTATTCTCTACTCTATTATTAATATTGTATTAATAAGCAAACTTAATTCTGAAGTTGCTATCTTAAAGCAACAAGTAGAAGTTAAGAAATCAAACAATAAAATTAATGAGATATTAGAAAAGGAAAATGAGATTGGAGAGCTTAGAAAAAAGTTTGAACAAATTAGACAAGTAGATGATTTTATAGATACAAGTAATATTGTAAATGAGTATTTATTAGATTTTATAACAGAAAGAGTCCCTGAGAATGTATTCTTGAACTCTATGGTATTCAATGCAAATTTAATTACCTTAGATGGAGTATCAAAAGATAAAAAATCCATTTCAGATTTCCAACACAAATTAGTAGAAATAGATTATTTTGAAGATATTTTTATACCTGCTATTTCCTATGAAAATGATTTTTATTTATTTTCAATGAACATTAAGCCTAAGGAGGTGGATGTAGTTGGAAACCAAGATAAGGAATAAAAATCTAAATAGGAAGAAAATAAACTTAAGTAAGAAAGAAAAGAATCTATTAATTCTTTTAGCTATGGTAATACTATTCTGGTTATTTTATAAATTTGTATTTACTAAGCAGTCTGTTCAAATCGCAGAGCTTAAGCAGGAGAAAACTAATTATAATGAGGAGTTAATTAAGATAGATTCAATTCTTTCAAAGGATAAAGAAATAGCTGTTGTATGGAGTGAATTGAGTGAAAAAATCAACCACATCCAAAGTAAGTATTTTTCTAAGATTGATCAGCCAGAAATAATGCATATGTTAAATCGTATTATAGACAACAATGAGATTGATGTACCTAATATGAATTTCAGAGAACCAGATTATGCAATGTTAGGAGATATAGAGACTAAGTATATGGGAATTTCAATACCCTTTGAAGGTAGCTATAGTGAACTTGGAACACTTCTTTCAGATATAGAGGCCTCACCAAAAAGATTTTTAGTAAATCAATTAGCTATTTCTAAAGGCAATAATGATAGCTTAAGTGGGCAGATAAGCCTAAATGCTTATAGCTATAATGAAATAGTTGATAGCAGTATGGGGACAACATATAAGGTTGAAGTTCAGAAGGTAATTAAAGAAGACCCCTTTAAACCATATGAAGGATACAGTTTAGAAACAGAAGAACATTTTTATGATGAGGATTATAAAGATATTGAAGAAACAGAAAGTAAAACTATGTTAGAAAACTTTGAAGGAGAAGGGTTTTACTTTATGCCAACTAGTCTTGACGTCACTGGCAAGGTTAGTAAGTTTAATAGTTCTAAGCATGGCAAATATAGTTTGCGCACTGAATATTTTATCTCTACTGAAAATAATGAAGAGAGAGCTTATGTTCTTTTGGACGAAAAGGATATTTATTTAAAGTATCCCCCAACATCCATAGGTTTATGGGCTCATTCGTATGGTTATTCACCAGTAATTTTAGGTCTTAGATTTCAAGATCAAGAGGGTAAGAAAATTGACTTAGAGTTAACTAGAGGCATAAATTGGACAGGCTGGGACTTTATCGAGACTATGCCTCCTCAAGATTTAAAGCTATATCCATTGAAGCTTGATAGAATATATCTTGAATTAGGAGCCAATAGAGATGATTATGGTGTAATGCTCTTTGATAATATAGAAGTAGAATATCCTCTTGATAGAAACGAAGAAATGAAAGAAGAAAAGTTTTATTCATTTTATATAGTAGAGTATGGTGACACATTAGAATCAATAAGTGAGAAAATATATGGCAATAAGACAAAAGTTAAATATATTATGGAACATAATGGATTAAGCATAAATAGTAATCTTGAAGCTGGACAAATATTAGTTATACCAAATTAAATCTGTGAGGATGATGGAGATGAAAAAATGTATTTCTGTAGTTTCTTTTTTATTAATAACCTTACTTTTCCTAAATATTTTTTCTATTGACACATCATTTTCTGCCCCTGCCGATAGTAGCTATCAGGACGGTTATTCTGAAGGGTTATTTGATGGTGCAGAAGAAGCAGAGATTGATATGGAAGAAGGGAATAGAAAGAACTATATTAGAGCAATTCCAAGTGAAAATGAGATAGTTAGAATATATGGGATAAAAAATGAGAGTAAAAGCTATATATCCTCTTTTATAGATGGTTATGAAAATGGTTTTAAATATGGCTATGAAAAAACCTATAGATATATAGATGATGATAAAGACCAAGATAAGGTTGTTACTGCTGAATATGGAAGCGTTTTTGGAAAGCTTATGGGAGAAGTATACGGATATAGAGATTACTATGAGGGTAAATCTAATAGATGGAGAGATGCTATTCCTTCTAATACGATTATAACAAGTATGTTTAATTTAAGAAAAGAAACCATTGAATATAGAACAAGCTTTAATAAACTTTTTAGAGAACAATTCGAGATAGGATATGAAGAAGGGCATAGAAGGGCTAATTTTGAGCCTATTAGGATATCTTTTGAACAAGGTATACAAGATGGACAGTATTTTGGAGGAATAATGGGTAGTACTTTTGGTAAGAAAGACTTTTATGATGGAAAAGTTAGTAACTGGGAAGCAAACTTACCTTCAGACAATATTATAGTTATGGATTATTCATTAAAGAATGACTCAGAGGAATATTTAAAAGGATTCTTAACAGAGTTTAAAAGGTCTTTTGAAGAAAACTATAATGAAACCTATAGGAAATCAAATGTTGAACTCTTTACCCTTACCTTTGAGACTGGATACCTACATGGAATGGAGATAGGAAATAGCAGAGGAACCTATTTAGCACAGATTGATTTGATCCTAGGTCAAAAAAATAATAGTCTAAGACACAAGTCTAGCAATTATGAAATTACATATGAATATAAGCTATATTTAGAAAACGAAAAATATAGAGAAGGCTTTATAAGTGGCTATAATGAAGGCTTCCTAAAATCTTATTTATCAACATATCAAGAAGAAAATGCAAGTAAATCTTATGAAAAAATAGTAACAGACCAAATTCCCATTAGTGGTGGCAACGTATCTTCCTTAGATAGTAGAATTAGTTTAAAAGTGGAGAAAGGGACCTACTACAATGACATCATTGTATCCTTAGAAAAACTTAATGATATACACGGAAATTACTTAAATGACTCCAATCTAACCAAGGCTTCTGATATTTATACAATAATAGTATATAATCCTACTTATCAATTAGATAAAACAAAGGAAATTGAATTGAGCTTTGAATATTATGGTCCTAAAAATGGAGGAATATATGAGTACACTAATAATTCTTGGGTTTACTTACCGAGTAAATTAGAAGAAAACAGAATAGTTTCGTATATTAGCCCAGGTTTACTAAATACTAGTAGTGGAACATATGCTGTATTTTTAGATAAGAATTTTAAGAATATTAACGATATAAGAGGACATTGGGCAAAAGACGAAATCAACACATTTTTAAGGCGAGGAATAACTGAACTATTTTATGATAATACATTTAGACCTAATGTTCCAATTACTAGAGGTCAATTATTAGGACTATTAAATAGAACATATAAGTGGAATTTAAATGGACTTGATGAGAATATTAAAGCGCTAGAAAGATTATCAGATTATGATAAAATAGGAAGCTATAAAACACTCACTGCCTATAGTATTAAACAGGGCTATATAGTTCCATACCCAGATAATTTATTTAGGATAGATAGTCAGGTTACTTATAACCAGGTTAACAACATAATGAAAAAAATAACAGGTAATAGTGATTTTAGTTGGGAAAACGTAGCAAATAGTATGATGTATAATAAAGACACAAGAAGTAAAAGTTATAGCTCCATGGATAACGCAATTACTAGAGCAGAAGCACTTTACATGCTTTACTTACTTAACAAATAATAAAAGAGGGTATATCTACCTACAAGATATACCCTCTTTGTAGATTTTTACAAATTGTGCAAATTGTACAATTTAATATAAAAAAAGAAGGAATTATGAAAAATATGGTGAATATTATTCGTAATATCTGGTAAAAAACACATAAGCTAATAGATATAAATCTTATTTTTGGGGATTAATAACATGATTAAAAATAAAAGAAGTAATTCAGGTCTTTCATTTATAGAACTATTATTCACTATCTCAATATTAGGTATAATTATGATATCTATAGTTCCATTATGTACAAACACTAATAAAATAAATAATATATCAGAGTCCTTATATAAAGCAACCTTGTTAGCACAAGAGTATATGGAGCAAATAAAGGCTTCAGATAGTGTAACAGTTGGACAAACTATAGATTGTATTGATGATACTAAAATATTAGTAGATATTGAGAAGATTGATAAGTACAATAGCGACTTCTATCAGATTACTATTGAAGTTTTTCAGAAAGACGAGCTCATGGAAAGTATTAAAGGGTACAAGATAATTACAAATTAGGAGAGGTCTATTTTGAAAAAATACAAGTACGACAGAAAGGGATCAACGCTTATCATGTTATTACTTACTATATCTGTAATAGTTTTGATAGGAACTATGGCAATGTCTCTTGCTGTTATTAATTTTAAAATGAAAAAAACACATAGTTCATTTAAACAATGCTTTTATTTGGCAGAAGCAGGAATAGATGAATCTTTTATTATGACTATAGACTTTGTAGACAAAGCAGTTAATTATGCTTTATCTAAAGTTGATGAATTTGACGAAATAGAAGAACCAGTAAATAGTATACTTGATTATAGTATTTTAAGCTTAGAAAATGAGCTTATAGAAGAAAGAAGAAACATTGTCTTTATTAAGGCTTTCAAAAATTTTATTAAGGGTAATTGTACAGATATAAGCCCAAATCATAGCCTTATTACAGAATTGAAAAATAATGAGTCCTATGTGGTATATAACAATGGTTATCCCAAGATTTATCCTGAAATAACTGAAAATACTGATTATTTCTTAATAGAAGTTAAATCTACTTATATGGAAGGATACTTAAAGGAAGAGCTGACTTTAAAATATAAGATATTTATTCCTAATTACAATGATTACATTGAAAATACTGATCTGAAGCCTGTAGACATTATTAGAATTATTGAATGGAAAAAAGAAAGGTAGATACTTATGTTAAAGATTTTAAACAAAGGATTTACTCTTGTAGAACTAATAATTTCATTAGCTCTAACCGGTTTAGTTATTACTATTATTTTATCGATTTTCATTTCTGATATGACAATGTTTCATATTAATGATAAAGATATAGAATTACAGCATCAAGGACAATTTATTTTAGGTTTTTTAGAAGATAAAATAATTGAATCTACAGGGATTACATATTTGAATGATAGCAATGGCTCTAATAAGCATGAAACAAATGAAAAAGTAAACCTTAAAAAAATAATTTTTAAAAACATACCTGGAGCTGAAGCTAATGGATATATATTTCAGTTAAGCAAAGACCCAAAGCATAATTATTTGAATTTGAAGTATGGTAAAGGACTATCGGGTAGTCCTACAGTAGAGGTAGGTAATTATATTGAAAAGATTGAAGTAGAACCAATTCCTCAAAATAGTGTCTATACAGAGGCAAAAGGCTTAGCTCTTGAAATACTATTTGATTTTGATGGAAGCAAAAAAACTTTTAGAAGTCATTTCTTATTTAGGAATTACAATAGGAGGTAGAGATGATTAGAAAAAATAGTAATAAAGGAATGACTCTTATAGAATTGTTGCTAGTTATTTCTATATTAGCTCTTTCATTAACTATAGTCATACCTCATATTGAAAGAAGGGACTATAATCTAATGACTAGTAGCAGAATGCTTAGGGATGATATAAGAAATGTGAGATATATAAGAATGACAGAAGGTAAGAATTATTCCATATCTTTAGAAGGCGTGCAATATACTATAAAAGAGGGTGTAAAGGTTGTAAAAAGAGTGAAGCTTGAAAAGGACTTTAAAATTACTCATAATTTTACTGGAGGGAATATTTCCTTTAATCATAATGGATCTCCCTCATATGGAGGAACAATAACTATTTTTGATAATAAGAAAAATAATTATTGTGAAATAACCATAGTACCTGCTACTGGAAGAATATTATTAATAAACGAGATTTTTAAAGGATATATCAAAGATAAGTAGAATAATATATTAAATTTATTTTTAAGGAGGAAGCAAATTGGAGCTACATAATTGTATGGAAGATGCAGTTAAAAAAAACGTAGAACGCATATTAAAAGGATATAATAGTGTGTGTAATTGTCCAAAGTGTAAATTAGATATTACAGCAGTGGCACTAAATAATTTACCACCTCAATACACGGTAACTGATAAGGGTAAGCTATTTACTAAAGTAAAAGAGATGGACGCACAATATAAAGTTGATATTTATAGAGAAGTAACTAAGGCTATAGAATTAGTATCAAGGCATCCACATCACGAAATTTAATGGAAGTGATTTGAATGTTGAATTCTATAAACTGTATTGACTCCTTAAAACAAAGTTCTAGTTCATGAATGATTTAAGGTAGAATTTGAATCTATATAAAAGGAATTATAAAAATATAATCTATAAAATTATGTTTTTCCTATTCAAAAATAGAGATTTATGTTATTATAATATAGAAAATATTTCACTTAACAATGATACATAGAAATTTTTAAGTCATATAGATGGTTATAAAGAATGATATTTAGTTAATAATATTCAATAAAAACTTTTTATTCGTCTAATGGACTTAATCTACAAAAAATTATATACATGAAGTAGGAGGTTAAAACATGATTTCTGCAAGTGATTTTAAAAAGGGGCTTACATTTGAAATGGATGGAGATATCTTCCAAGTAGTGGACTTTCAACACGTTAAGCCTGGGAAAGGTGCAGCTTTTGTTAGAGCGAAAATAAAGAATATCTTATCAGGAGGGCAAAAAGAAACGACATTTAACCCAACTGATAAATTCCCAAAAGCTCATATTGAAACTAAGGAAATGCAATATCTGTATAACGATGGTGAATTATACTATTTTATGGATACTGAATCCTTTGAACAAGTACCTTTTAATTTTGATCAAGTTGAAGATGCAGTAAGGTATATTAAAGAGAATGATACTACATTGGTAAGATTTCATAAAGGCAATGCCTTTGATGTTCAGGCACCAAATTTTGTTGAATTAATGGTTACACATACTGAACCAGGCGTAAAAGGAGATACAGCTACTGGAGCTACTAAGCCAGCAACTGTTGAAACTGGTGCAACAGTATCAGTTCCTTTATTTATTAATATAGGAGATAAAATTAAAATTGATACAAGAACAGATGAGTATTTATCAAGAGTTTAGGCAACAATATTTGTTAAGTAAATATGTTGAGGGAGGGTTATACCGTGGAATATTTATATGAAAGAGTTGCATATCTAAAGGGTTTGGCTGAGGGGTTAGAAATAGAAGATAAAAGTAAAGAAGGTAAGCTTTTGCTACACATTATTGATGCATTAGAAGATTTTGCAGACGCTATTACTGATTTAAATGAAGAGCAAGAGGAATTGAATGAGTATATTGATTTTATGGATGAAGATCTTGCAGATGTAGAAGAAGAAGTTTTTGGAGAATTTGATGATGAATTTGAAGATAATTTTGAAGATGATGATATTGACTATGTTGAGGTTGAATGTCCTTACTGCAAAGAGGTTGTATACTTAGATACGGAATTAGTGACAGATGATAATAAGTTTGAGTGTCCAAATTGCCAAAGATTAATAACTTGTGAATGTGATTGTGAATAACGAATTTTCAAAAAACCTAGTGTAAAAATACACTAGGTTTTTTATTTTGTTTAGCATATTTTTTTAAGCTTATCATAATTATATATAAAAGGAGGGACAGGTTGTAGTATGGAAGCAAATAATAATTTTTCAAAATTAGCCCAGACTGATAAAGTAAAGTCCTATCATGAAGTTTTAGGTTTTATAGACCCTGAGTTGACTACTTTTTTATTTAAATTGCCAAGCAATATTGTTGAAAAAATAGAAGAAATACGACTTCGAAATGGGAAACCACTAATGATAAGCCTTGGTAGTAAGGATTACTTTGTTTTGAAAAATGGCTCGTTAGCAACCAAGCCCAATAATTGCATTAATATAAATAGTAAACATATAGCCAAGACCTTTCAGCTTATTAGTAATCACTCAATATATTCAGTTGAAGAAGAACTTAAAAATGGTTTTGTTACAGTAAAAGGGGGGCATAGAATTGGTGTTACGGGTAAAGCCATTTATGGAACGAGTGGGTTTGAGACAATAAGAGAGATATCTTCTCTAAATTTAAGAATAGCCAAGGAGATAATAGGAGTTTCAAACAATATTATGAAATATATTATTAAAAAGCCTAATACCATATATAATACTCTGTTGGTATCGCCTCCTCAATGTGGAAAAACAACCTTATTAAGAGACATCATAAGAAATATAAGCAATGGATTAGCTGATTTTGATTTTTATGGACTAAAGGTGGGAGTAGTAGATGAAAGGTCAGAATTAGGAGGAACTTTTAGAGGCTGCCCACAAAATGACATTGGAGCTAGGACGGATATCATAGATAGCTGCCATAAGCATGAAGGCATAATGATTCTCTTAAGATCTATGTCACCTAATGTAATAGCTACAGATGAAATAGGTGATGAAAAAGATATAAAGGCAATCCATGAAGCCATTAAGGCAGGAGTCAAAATTATTTCAACAGTTCATGGAGATGGAATTAACGACATTTTAAGTAAACCTAGGCTTAAACATGTTATTTCTGAAAGAGTGTTTGAAAGAATAATATTAATTGACAACACTAGAGGAGTAGGGACTATACAGGATATAGTAGATGGAGTAAATTTGAAATCAATAAAGGGTTAATTCGAGTAAAGGGGAAGTAAAATGTTTCTAATTAAGTTATTTGCATGTTTAGTAGTAATTCTTACATCCTCAGGATTGGGTTTTTCTTACAGTAGACTCTACGACAAAAGGCTAAATAACATTATTATTTTTCAATATTGCATTCAGATTTTAGAAACAGAGGTTGTTTATGCAGCTAATCCATTACCTGATGCACTAAATGAAGTATATAACAAAGGAAATAAAAAAGTATCATATGTTTTTAGTGAGATATGTAAGTATTTACTAAACAATAAAAAATCAGATGTTTATGATGGTTTTCTACACATTGTTTCTGAATTAAAAGAATCACTTTGCTTTAACAAGCAGGATATAGAAATCATACTATCATTTGGTCGCAGCTTAGGAATATCTAACAGAATTGACCAAGAAAAGTATTTTAAAGTAATTCAAATGCAGCTTAAAGGACAGCAAAAAGAAGCAGAGGAGGAGAAGGCTAAAAGCGGCAAAATGTATAAAAGCTTAGGAGTATTAATCGGATTTGGTATAGTACTAGCTCTGTATTAGAAAGGAGAAATTCATGAATATAGATTTAATCTTTAAAATAGCAGGCATTGGAATTGTAGTGGGAATACTTCACACTGTTTTAGCAAAAGTAGGTAAAGAGGAATATGGATATATAGTTACTTTAGCAGGTGTGGTAGTAGTGCTAACAATGGTACTAACACTTATAAGCAGGCTTTTTGATAACGTCAAAACTATTTTTCAATTGTATTAATAAGGGTGAGAGAGATGGAAATTCTACAAATTGTTGGCATAGGAATTGTTGCCACTATTCTATCAGTGATTCTAAGACAACAAAAACCTGAATTTGCCATTCAAGTAAGCATAGTAACAGGATTAATTATTTTTATATTTGTGATAAGTAAGTTGAATTATGTAATAGAAGTTCTTAATAATCTTGCTAAAAGAATAGACATGGATTTAATTTATTTTACCACAATTCTAAAGGTTATAGGTGTGGCTTATATTGCAGAGTTCGGGTCACAAATTGCAAGAGATGCAGGGGAGGGAGCTATTGCTTCTAAAATAGAATTAGGTGGAAAGATTCTTATTATGGTTTTAGCAGTTCCAGTACTTACTTCACTATTAGATCTAATTATTAAAATAATTCCATAAGGTGAGGACAATATGACAAAAAGAAGATTTGTACAAGTTTTAATAATATTTATTGTATTGTTTTTTTCTTCCAGGATTCTTGCTGATGATGGAGATATTTTGAATCTAGATCAATTAATAGGAAAACAAATGGAAAGTCTAAAAATTAATGAATTAGAGCAATTAGTTAGGGAGATAAACAATACAACAAAAGATGCGTTACCCAAAATAGATTTTAAGGATTTTATGGTATCCCTTATAAAAGGTAAGAATGTACTTGATGGAGAGAAGATACTGAATGGTATTTTTAAAATAGTATTTAGTGAAGTAATAGCAAATTCCACTCTACTTGCTAAGCTACTAATACTAGGTATTTTATGTTCTCTTTTCACTAATATTCAAACTGCATTTGAAAGTGACGGTGTTGGAGAGATTGCATTTTATGTCTGCTACATAATACTTATATCTTTATCAATCAAGAGCTTTGTAATAGCTATGGAAATAACCTGGAAGGCCATAAATGATATGGTACTATTAATGCAGATTCTTTTGCCCATACTATTAACCTTGCTAGTAGCAGTAGGAGGTATAACCACATCTTCATTATTTAAACCAATAGTTTTAGGAGCTGTAAGTATTATAAGTACCTTGATGAAAGATATAATTCTACCACTTGTATTTTATTCTACAGTAGTAGGGATAATATGCAAAATATCTTCAAGAATGCAAATTACAAAGATATCAAGTCTTATTAGGCAGATTTCAACAGCAATTATAGGGATATCGCTTACTATTTTCATAGGAATTATATCAATACAAGGCTCCATGGCAGCTAAGGTAGACGGAGTGACAATAAGGACGGCTAAGTTTGCAGTGGATAAGTTTGTACCAATAGTAGGTAAGTTCCTTTCAGATGTTATGGAAACAGTTGTTGGCTGTTCAATGGTTTTAAAAAACGCTGTGGGAGCAATAGGTATGATTTCCTTGTTCTTTATATGTATAATACCAATTATAAAAATACTATCACTTATTTTTATATATAAAGTAGCAGGAGCTTTAGTAGAACCTATTACAAACAATAAAATAGTTGAATGTATAAATGAAATTAGCAAGTCATTAATAATGTTACTAGCAACAGTTACGTCCGTAGGGGTAATGTTCTTCATAGCAGTGACCATTGTTATAAGTGCTGGAAATGCTACAGTAATGCTAAGGTAAAGGTGATAAAATGATAGATTTTGTAAAGAGTTGGGTTACAAATATTGTTGTGGTTATTTTTTTTATAGCTTTTATTGAGAATTTATTACCCAGTAGTAATATGAGAAAATACATCAATACTACACTTGGTTTACTAATAATAATTGTTTTAATAAATCCAATCATAAAATTAATGTCTAGTGATATAAATATAGATAGAGAAGTATTCTATAATTTACAGAGATATAATACTTTTAATATAGAAGGAGAATCAAAGTATGTGGAAAGTCAAAACCAACAAATAACAAAAGCATACAAGGGAAAAATAGAAAAAGAAATATCTGGTTTTCTGCGAAAAGATTTAGAATATGGTGTATTAGATGTAAATGTATCAATAAACGAGGATATTGCAGCTGAAGAATTCGGGGAAATCTTAGGTATTGAAGTCTATCTAGGAACAAAAAATAATAATGAAGATCAAAAAAGTATTAAAATAGATGAAATAGAAGAAGTAGCTATAGAAATCAAAAAATCAAATCTTTCTATAGACCATAAAGAGAGAGTTCCTGAGTTTGATGGAATTATAGATTCTATTTCATCCTATTACAAAGTTTCTAAAGAGAAGATTTTAATAAAAGTAAACGATTAAAGCACTTTAAGGGGGATAAGAGTATGCTTGAAAAGTTAAAAGAGATTTTCAATTCGAAAAACCAGAAACAAAATGCTTCAAGCTTAATAATTTTGCTATTCGCTGGAGTAATTGTTTTACTTTTGTCCAATTTCTTTTTAGGTGGAAAGGATACATCCAGCAAGCTAAATTTAAACGGAACTGAAAATGGTGTAAGTGAAGATTATATATCTAGTTTTACAGAAGAAGATTATATAGGTGGCATGGAGAAAAGACTTGAAGAAATATTAAAGAAAATAAAAGGGGTTGGAGAGGCTCATGTAATGATAACCTTTGAGGATACCTCTGAAAAAATACCAGTATTTAATACTAGTCAAACAAATGAAAAGACAGATGAAAAAGATGCTCAAGGTGGAGCTAGGGAAGTTACAAGAGAGGATCTTTCTAAGCAAATTGCTGTAGGAAGTGGTGGGGATTCTTTAATGATTATGAAAGAGATAAAGCCTAAAGTTAGAGGAGTAATTGTAGTAGCTGAAGGAGCTGAAAATATTGAAATAAAAGAAAAGCTTTATTCAGCTGTTAAGACAGTGTTAGGTATTTCAGGCAATAAGGTTGAAATCTATTCTAGTAAATAGGGGGAATTTGTATGTATATTAAGAAAAAAACTGCTTTAATTGTTTCTCTTATATGCCTTTTAGTGGTAGTAGGATTTTTAAATCATGAATTAACAAAGCGCTCACTTAGAGAGACATCAAGTGATTATCAGCAGCATGAGGAAAATTTACTTATGGAGATAAGTAAAAGGATTGATGATGATATTGCTGAAATATCTAATGAAGATATTGAAGCTAAAGAAGATATTGAAATTATTGATAGTAAAAGTGACGAAATAAGCGATATGAAAAAAGATACAGAAGACAGTATAGAAAATGTGATAACTAAAGAAGAAAGCTTTAGAAGTACCAACTATTTTATCGAACATAGATTATCCCGTGATAAATTAAGGGCTTCATTAATTGATAGATTGAATGAAATTATTAATAATGAGAACACTAATGAGGAAATAAGAGCAAAGGTACAAAATGAAATAATAAGCTTAGGACAAACTTCAGAATTAGAATTAAGCCTTGAAGGATTAATAAAATCAAAAGGTTTTGAAGATGCCCTTGTATTTTTAGGAGATAATAGTGTAAGAGTTGTTGTATCTGCTGACGAATTAACTGAACAAGATATGGTGAAAATATTTGAAATAGTAAAAAGCGAAACTGACATAGAAGCTGGGAATATAAAAATCATGAAAAAATTTTAGTAATGTTTGTAAAGCACAACTCATTTTGATATAATGTAAAAAGAAGCTTTAAAGTAAAGCAGGGGGTGAAATGAATGTCGAATAACTTGGAAAATATTCCTGAAATAGTTGATTACGGTCAAATAAAAATATCTGATGAAGTAGTTGGAATTATCGCTAGTTTAGCAGCTACTGAAATTAAAGGTGTAGCTGGTATGAGTGGCGGTATTGCTGGTGGAATATCTGAAATGTTAGGAAGAAAGAACTTCTCAAAGGGAGTTAAAGTAGAAATTAAAGAAAAGGAAGTTTCTATTAGTTTATACATAATAGTTGATTATGGGGCTAAAATACCTGAAGTAGCTTGGGAAGTACAAGAAAGCGTTAAGAATGCTGTTGAAACAATGACAGGGCTGAGTGTAATTGAGGTTAACATTAATATTCAAGGTGTGAATATTGAAAAGGACCATAAAGAAGAATGAGAAATAAAGTAAGTTGTAGATAAACCCTCTGATTTATCAGGGGGTTAATTTAACTAAAGCAAAGGGAGGTTAGTTATGGGCAGAAAAATAGCTAGAGAGTCTGCAATGAAATTGATGTTTCAAATGGAAATTAATGAAGATTTTTCTCCAGGTTCAATAGTAATTTTTCTTGATAGCAATGAATTCTCTACTGATGAAAGTGAGTATATTGTAAATACAATAAATCAAATAATTGAGAACTTAGAGATTATAGATAGTAAAATAGAGAAATATGCCTTAGGATGGAAGATTAATCGTATTCCAAAAGTAGATTTATCTATCCTTAGAATTGCTATTTATGAGATGCTATTTAGAAGCGATATTCCAATTGAAGTTTCTATAAATGAAGCCATTGATATTGGTAAGAAGTATAGTACAAATGAATCAAGTAAATTTATTAATGGTCTACTAGGGTCTATAGCAAGAGATGGAGATGATTTGAATGGCTAATTACCATATGGGTATTGATACTAGTGCCTATACAACATCTATTGCTATAGTTGACGAGTTTCATAATGTAATATTTGATGAAAGAATTCTTTTAAAAGTAAAAGAAGGAAATAGGGGATTAAGACAGCAGGAGGCAGTGTTTCAGCATATAAATAATCTGCCCGAAATAATTAATTCTCTCTCTAATATTATAGATATGTCCAGTATTAAAACTGTATCTGCTAGCGTTAGACCAAGAAATTTAGAAGATTCTTATATGCCTGTTTTCAAAGTTGCTCAAGGACAGGCTTTTCTTATATCCAAAATTCTAAAGGCTGAGTATAAGGAGTTTAGCCATCAAGATGGACATATAGCATCAGGCGTGTTGGGAAGTCATTTAAGTTCAAAAGGATCTTTTTTAGCATGTCATATGTCAGGTGGTACTACAGAAATGCTTTTAGTAAAAGATAATACAAAAAACTATGATATAAAACACATTGGAGGAACTAAAGATATTAGTGCAGGCCAGTTAATTGACAGAATTGGAGTAAAGCTTGGATTTAAATTTCCCTGTGGAAAAGAGATGGATATATTTTCACAAAAAGGCATTGTTGTTAATAAGAGGCTACCTGTAAATACAGAGAGGACTTGGATTAATTTTTCTGGAGCGGAAACTTTTTTTTATAATTTAGTTGAAGAAAAAATATATAGTAAGGAAGATATATCAAAAAGTGTATTTCGCTGCATTGCTAACGCACTAGCAAATGTTGTCATAGAAGTTACAAAAGTGTATGATATAAATGATGTTTTAATTGTGGGGGGAGTAGCAGCTAACACTTTAATAAGGAATATTATAACTGAGAAAGCTAATGAATCAAAGCCTGTAAATATATATTTTCCAGTTGCGGATTATTGTACTGACAATGCAATAGGAATTGCATTACTAGGAGCTACTAAGAGTGGAGAAAAATCTTTAGGAGGACTATAAAATGGAGTTAAGGCCATTTAAAGTAAGCGAGATAAGTCAATATATTAAAAGGATACTCTTAGGAGATCCTTTATTATATGATATAAGTGTAGAAGGAGAAATCTCTAATTTTAAGCATCATCATAATGGAAATATGTATTTTACGTTGAAGGACGAAAAAAGTAAGATAAGATGTGTTTTTTTTAATAATAATATAGACAACAACCTTAATATATTTGGGGACGGAATGCATGTTATAGTAAATGGGTATATTTCATTATATGAAAGAGATGGTTCATACCAATTATACATAAGAACAATAAAGAAAAAAGGTATTGGTGAGCTTTTCGAAGCTTTTGAAAAGCTGAAAAGGAAACTTGAAGCTGAAGGTCTATTTGATACTAAGAATAAAAAGCCTATAAGATTTTTACCAGAAAAAATTGGGGTAGCTACTTCGTCTACTGGAGCTGCCATAAAAGACATTATATCAGTTATTAAGAGAAGAATGCCTTGTACAGAAATAAAAATATATCCCATATTAGTTCAAGGGGAAAAGGCTCCTGCTCATATAAGTAAAGCTATAAAATACTTCAACACAAGAGATGATATTGATTTAATAATAATAGGAAGAGGCGGGGGCAGTATTGAAGAGCTTTGGGCCTTTAATGATGAAATAGTTGCGAGAACTATTTACAGTTCAGAAGTACCTATAATATCGGCAGTAGGACATGAGATTGACTTTACTATTGCTGATTTCGTAGCTGATTTGAGGGCGCCTACTCCTTCTGTGGCAGGCGAACTCGCAGTTCCTCAAATTGAAGACTTAAACTATAGACTTAAATCAGATTTAACATCTTTAGTAAACAATTTTCATCAATCTATAGAAACGAAAAAAGATGATATTAAGTATATTTATGATAAGCTTTTATTAAATAATCCAACTAATATATTAGACAGTAATAGACAAAGACTTGATTTAATGCTAAGAGATTTAATAAAAACAATGACCAATATTAATAGGGACAAGAAAAATAGAATAGATTTATTAGGGAATAAATTAGATTCTTTAAGCCCTCTTGCTGTGTTAAAAAGAGGTTATTCCATTGCATCTGATAAAAACGGAATAGTTATACGCACTGTTGATAAGATATCTAATGGCGATATAATTAACTTAACATTTAGTAATGGAAAAATAGAAGTAGAGGTTATTAATAAACAATGTGAGGGGTGGAATTATCATGGCTAGGAAAAAGCAAAATATATCATTTGAAGATGCAATAGTTCAATTAGAGGATATTTTATCTAAGTTAGAAGAAGGAGAATTGAGCTTAGATGATTCACTTACAGAGTTTGGTAAGGGGATTGAATTGTATAAATATTGCTATGATCTATTGAATAAAGTTGAAGGAAAGATTAAAATCATTGTTAGCGATGAAAATGGTGTTATTATAGAAAAAGATTTTAATGCAAATACATAGGAGGACTTCATGAAAATAACTGAGGAACTAACTAAGTTCAAAAAAATAATTGATACAGAATTAGAAAAAGCTATTCCCAATAGAGATATTATGCAAAAAAAAATTTTTGAAGCTATGAGATATAGTATATGTAATGGTGGAAAAAGATTAAGACCAATTTTAACATTAAAGACTTGTGAAATGATATCTGGGAGTTATGAAGAAGCTCTGAAAATTGCCTTAGGTATTGAAATGATTCATACTTATTCATTGATACATGATGATTTGCCTGCAATGGATAATGATGATTTTCGCAGGGGCAAGCATACTAATCACATTGTTTTTGGTGAAGATATTGCAATTTTAGCTGGTGATGGCTTGCTCAATTATGCTTATGAAACAATGTTGGATGGCATACCTTTAAGTAAGGATAATTATGGTAGACACATTCTAGCTATAAAAGAAGTTAGTAGATCTGCAGGTATCTTCGGCATGATTGGAGGACAAACGGTGGATATACAATTAGATGACAATATTGTAGAGAAAGAAAAACTTGAATTTATACATAGAAATAAAACCTCAGCATTAATTGAAGCTTCAATAGTATCAGGTGCGATAATAGCTGGTGCAAATCAAGAACAAATAGAATATCTTAGAGCTTATGGACAGGCAATAGGATTATGTTTTCAAATTAGAGATGATATATTAGACAAGATAGGTGATGAAAAACTAATAGGGAAAAAAATTGGGAGCGATGAAATAAACCATAAACTTACCTATCTAAGCTTATATGGCATGGACAATTCTATTAATGAAATCCAAAAACTCAATATCAAAGCAATTGAATGGTTATCAATTTTTAATGAAGAAGAATCTTTATTTTTTAGGGAGCTAGCAAACTACTTATCCTATAGAAACTCTTAGTAAATCAATATATACTTATATAGTTTTATAATATTTATATTACTGGATAAAGTACTCAATTGCTGATAGATTTGGTTATCAGCTTTATTTATATACTATAGATTTTAAAGTTTTACCATTGGAGAAAAGTATAGTAAAGAAATAGAGGAATGAAAATAATATGAAAAATAAGATGTTTGATGGGTATTATAATAATATTATAGGATTTATTTTAGCATTTTTCGTTAGCATTGCATCAAAAAATATACTGAGAAAACATAATACCGTATTAGTATTACCATGTTTATATCTATAATTATTATCAGTGTTTTTTTTATATAATAGGAACTGCAATAATTGCTTCTTATGATAAATCTTTCCCCTAAACGGCTTTTAATAGAATACATGAAAGTAGGTAGAATATATTGAAAAATATTCTTTCACAATATAATGATTTAAGAGATTTGAAAAAAATGAATTATGAAGAATTATCTTTGTTGGCCAAAGATATAAGAGACTTGATAATAGATGTTGTTTCTAAAAATGGTGGACACTTGGCTTCAAATCTTGGAGTAGTAGAATTGACAATTGCCCTACATAAGTCTTTTAATAGTGATATTGATAAAATTATCTGGGACGTTGGACATCAATCCTATGTACATAAGATTCTTACTGGAAGAAAAGATTTATTTCCCACAATAAGAAAATATAAAGGAATTAGTGGGTTTCCAAAAAGAAGAGAAAGTCCTCATGATGTATTTGATGTAGGCCATAGCTCTACTTCTATTTCTGCAGGACTTGGATATGCATTATCAAGAGATATTAAGGAAGAAAAGTATAACGTAGTAAGTGTTATAGGAGATGGAGCTATGACTGCTGGAATGGCATTCGAAGCTTTAAACCATGCTGGTGATACTGGAACTAAGCTTATTGTCATTTTAAACGATAATGAAATGTCTATTTCTGAGAATGTAGGAGGATTATCAAAATACTTAAATAAGATTAGAACAGCTCCTACTTATTTTAAAGTAAAAGAAGATGTTGAAGCAATTTTAAATAGAATACCTGGAATTGGTAAACAAGTTTTTAGAACAGCAGAAAGAGCAAAGGACAGTGTTAAGTATTTTCTTGTACCTGGAATGTTTTTTGAAGATTTAGGCTTTAAATATTTAGGACCTATTGACGGACATAATATTAGCGATATGGTAAGAGAATTAGAGAGAGCTAAAAAAATTGATGGTCCAGTTTTAATTCATGTTATTACTAAAAAAGGAAAGGGTTATGAACCTGCTGAAGTTAATCCTGACAAATTTCATGGTTCATCGCCATTTGATATTAGTACAGGTATTTCTTTAAAAAAACCAAGTAACCCTTCATTTTCAGAGATTTTAGGTGAAACATTAATTAATTTAGCAGAGAAGGATGATAGAGTCGTAGCAATTACAGCAGCAATGCCTGAGGGAACAGGTTTAGGTAAGTACAGAGAAAAGTACAAAAGTAGGTTCTTTGATGTAGGGATTGCAGAGCAACATGGAGTAACACTAGCAGCAGGATTAGCCTCAAATAAATTGAAGCCTTATTTTGTAGTATACTCATCTTTTTTACAGAGAGGATATGATCAAGTTCTTCATGATGTTTGTATTCAAGAATTGCCAGTAGTTTTTGCTATAGATAGAGCTGGATTAGTAGGAGATGATGGTGAAACCCACCATGGAGTTTTTGATTTGGCTTATTTATCTCATATACCCAATATGACAATTATGGCACCGAGAGATAAATCTGAATTTATATCAATGCTTGAATTTAGTAAGGACTACATGGGACCTATAGCCATAAGATATCCTAGAGGAGAATGCTATAATATTCTTGAAGAAAATGAAAGAACAGAAATAGAATTTGGAAAAGCAGAGGTATTGACTAAAGGTAAAGATATTGCAATATTTGCTATAGGTAAAATGGTGGAAAGAGGCTATGAGGTAGCAGAAGAATTAAATAAGCAAGGAAATAGTATTACATTAATAAATGGCAGATTTATAAAACCCTTAGATGAAGACTTGATTAAGGAAATAGCAGAAACTCATACCCTTATTGTAACCATAGAAGATAATGTAAAAACAGGTGGTTTTGGTAGCTGTGTAAATGATGTACTTATAGAGAATAATTACAAAGACCAAATTTTAAACATAGCTTTACCAGATGCATTTATAGAACATGGGAATGTTGACCAGCTATATAAACAGAATTCCATGGATACAGAAGGCATATTAAATAGAATACTTAAAATAATTAAGTAGATTTGGGAGCGGTAAAAATATGGTTAAAGAAAGAATAGATATATTACTTACGAATAATCAAATTGTTGATAGTAGAGAAAAAGCAAAGAAGTATATTATGGCTGGGCTGATATATATAGACGAGGAAAGGATTGATAAGCCAGGCACAAAGGTACCCATAGATAGCAACATTGTTGTTAAGGGAAATCCTATTCCTTATGTAAGTAGAGGTGGACTAAAGCTTGAAAAAGCACTGAACTCTTTTTCTTTACAGATAAAAGACAAGGTAGCCTTAGATATAGGAGCATCTACAGGTGGTTTTACTGATTGCATGCTACAAAATGGAGTGAGAAAAGTATATGCCATAGATGTGGGGTATGGGCAGCTAGACTGGAAGTTGCGAAATGATAGTAGAGTTAAAGTGATGGAAAGAACGAATATCCGACATTTAGATAAGAATAAGTTAGATGAGTTCGCTGGATTAGTTAGTATTGATGTATCTTTTATTTCTCTAAAACTAGTTTTGCCAAAAGCAAAAGAACTGACTTCAGATGATGTCGATATTATAGCATTGATAAAGCCGCAATTTGAAGCCGGGAGAGATAAGGTTGGGAAAAAGGGAGTAGTAAGAGATATTAAGGTTCATAAGAGTGTTATCAAAGAAATTTTTGAATTTTGTATGTCTATTGGACTTAATTTTTCAGGATTGACTTATTCGCCAGTCAAAGGTGCAGAGGGTAACAGAGAATATTTAGCACATATTATTAAAGATGAAAATTATGAATTTGATATCGATACACATATTGAAAAGGTAGTTAATGAATCTCACGAGCAGTTATAATTTTTTTATTAGATGATTACTTCTGTTTTTTTGTTTTTTCATTTGATATAATAATTATTAGGGACTTGGGATGAATCGATTATTTAGACTATAGATTTTTATATTGAAATCTAAGTCGTAGAAAAAGGGGATAGTCAATATGAAAAAATACGCTAGACAATCAAAAATACTAGAACTTATAGAAAACAATGAAATAGAAACTCAAGAAGAACTTGCAGAATATTTAAAGAAAATGGGAATCGATGTTACACAAGCTACAGTATCAAGGGACATTAGGGAATTAAGATTAGTAAAAGCATTAGCTCAAAGTGGTAAATATAAATATGCTGCCATGGGACAAAATGTTGAAGGAACAACTGATAGGTTAATAAAAATATTTAAAAATTCTATTGTATCAGTTGAAATTGCAGGACATTTATTAGTAATTAAAACTTTACCAGGCGCTGCTCAAGTATCAGGCTCTGCTGTAGATTCTTTAGGAATAAATGAGATTGTAGGTACCATTGCTGGTGATGACACTATATTTATTGCTGTTAGTGATGCTAATAAGATTATAGAAATACGAGAAATGTTTCTAAAACTGCTTAATGACTAGGAGGTATATATTATGCTCCTCGAATTGAATATACAGAACTATGCAATTATAAATAAAGTAAGAGTTAGCTTTTCTAACGGTTTGAACGTTTTAACTGGAGAAACGGGC
>JBBAFY010000028.1:0-27804 GCA_041655135.1 Tissierellales bacterium | reverse complement strand
ATTATTTCCTGGTTTATCTCTGCTCCTATTCTCTCTTGTGGATTTCTCTGGTCATTTGTTACAACATTATTATCAGTTCCTACATTGGGTCCAAGCTTTCCAGGAGCCTGACAACTTAAAGCATTCAAAGCAATTAACAATATAAGTATAAAAATATGTAATACACGAATTATTTTTTTCATTATATGCACCTCCTAATTTCTATTTTCCCATAAATTTATGTTTTTATTATTAAAATGCTTATTTTAAATTGAAGTGATAAAAATAATGTTGTATAATCTATCTTAGTGCGTGAAATTACTTATGATATAGAATCGAAAGGAAGATAATAATGAAATTAGGAATTGTAGGGTTACCCAATGTAGGTAAAAGCACCCTTTTTAATGCCATAACATCAGCTGGTGCAGAATCAGCCAACTACCCGTTTTGTACTATAGAGCCAAATGTGGGAGTAGTTTCAGTACCTGATAAGAGATTAAATGTATTAACTAATCTATTAAATTCTGAAAAGATGGTTCCTACTGCAATAGAATTTTTTGATATTGCAGGATTAGTAAAAGGTGCAAGTAAAGGCGAAGGTTTAGGTAATAAGTTTTTGTCTCATATAAGAGAAGTTGAAGCCATCGTTCATGTTGTGAGATGCTTTGAAGATGAGAATGTTACACATGTCGAAGGCAGAATTGATCCAATTAGCGATATTGAAATTATAAATATTGAGCTGATGCTCTCGGATCTAGAAATTATAAGCAGAAGAATTCAAAAAACAGAGAAACTAGCCAAAGCAGATAAGTCATTACAAAAAGAGCTTGAAATACTAACTACTATCTTAAATACCATTGAAGCTGGAAACTCAGTAAGATCAATTGATTTTTCAAATAAAGAAAAAGCATTTGTTAGAGATTTAAACCTATTATCATATAAACCAATACTATATGTAGCAAATATTTCCGAAGAAGATTTACTAGGAAACCCTGAGAACGACTATGTAAAACGAGTAATAGAATATGCTGACAAAGAAAATTCAGAGGTTATTGTTGTATCTGCTCAAATCGAAGCTGAGATATCTGAACTTGAGGACGAGGAAAAGAGAAGTTTTTTAAGTGATTTAGGACTTACTGAATCTGGACTAGACAAATTAATTAACGCAAGCTACAAGCTACTAGGTCTAATGAGTTTCTTAACAACTGGTCCAAAAGAAACTAGGGCTTGGACAATAAAAATGGGAACTAAAGCTCCACAAGCAGCAGGAAAAATTCACTCTGATATGGAAAAAGGCTTTATTAGGGCTGAAATAGTTAATTACAATGATTTAGTTGGGTGTGGTGGATATCCTCAGGCTAGAGAAAAGGGATTAGTAAGACTTGAAGGAAAAGAGTATGTTATGCAAGATGGAGATGTAGTTGTATTTAGATTTAATGTATAAAATCGGGTATGAGGTAAATAATTATTTTATTTATCGACCTCTTACACCACCGTACAAACGGATCACGTATACGGCGGTTTCATAGCCTATTATTCAGCCCTTACTATGGTATCTAGATTCCCATAGTACTATGGCCTCTGTTGACTTCTCATGACAAATCTTTTTTCAACCATAGTTCATGCTCTGTCTTCCCATGTCCATGAGACCTCCCTAGGTAAGAACAACAACTTCGTCCCATGTCACCGCCGCATATATTGTGTAGGGTTTGGGTAGTATTGGACTTTCACCACCAAGTTGTTGCCCATGCTGGGCACACAAAATAACCCCTAAGATTAAAATTCTTAGGGGTTTTCTTAAGCTACTATACAATTGACTTATGCAGGAAGAAATTCGACAATCTACTTGCTTTGAAGATAATCATCTATATTCCCATCATCCTACTGAGTATGCCATCTTCTACAATAATATCTTGTAGTCTATAAATAGGTATGGAGAAATATGGGAACCCTGCTACGTATGGTGCAATTTCATATAATTGAAAGAATATTATTAGATTATTATCAACTATATAGAAGTCTTGGTCTGGTCTAATTTCTTTAAATTCATCAAGTACTGGTATGTCCCTTTCCTTAATCTCCAGTGAAACTATATCAGATATTCTCTTCACATATTCACTATCTGGTTTAAACAAATCGTTTAATTCGTAGGCCCTTCCTGTGGATACATCCATATTTAGCGCCTTTATTATGGTCATAGGATGTGCCCCTCCAAAATCTCCTGATTGTCCCTGAGTAAAGCTTAAAAACTCTCTTTGATTGGCCTTTATTTCATATGAACCTGTAATATTGGTTACTAAATCTGGTTGCCTTAGTTCTGAAGAAATCTCTAGCATTTGCTCAAATATTTCTTCATTTATTTTTCTTTGTGCGGCTGGGTTTCGTAGTCCAGTTGCCATGGGATAAAGAATATCTGTAGTTGGAATATAGTATCTATAAGTTTGGATTATAACTGGTAGATATCTAAAGTCCATATTTTCACCTTCCTAACTTTCATACTTTTTCGTATTAAAAAATCATTTAATACTAAACTATGTAAATTAGTAGGTTTGGTTACTAAACAAAAATATTAGTTGTTTTCTAGTTCATCTGTAAGCTCTATAATTTGGTCTATAAGGCTTCCTATATACTCTATAGTATCTAATAAGGGCTTATCAGTAGTAACATCTACCCCTGCCATTTTAGCTAGCTCTACAGGCGTTTTCGTTCCTCCAGCCTTTAGTACACTTTCCCAGTCCTTAACTGCTTTTTCACCTTCAGTTAATATTCTTTGGCTTACTTGAGTTGCTACTGTAAGTCCAGCGCTATATGTATATGGATAAAGTCCCATATAATAGTGCGGCTGTCTCATCCAAGTCAATTCTGCTCCCTCATTTATGGTTACAGAGTCTCCCCAGAACTTTTCTAATACTTTTTTCTTTATATCACTAAGCAATTGAGCATGGACACTTCCACCCTGGTCAATAATTTTATAAACTTCTCTTTGATAAGCTGCCTCTAGTAAATGTGTAACAAAGTTATGATAATAGGTATTACTAATCATTGATGATAAAACCCATCTTCTAAATCTAGGGTCATTTTGTTGCTCCATTAAATAATTAGTTAGTAGCATTTCATTAATAGTTGAAGGCGCTTCTATAAAATAAAGCGAAGGAGATTCATTGAATAAATTATTATTCTCTTGTGACAGTATAAAGTGTCCTGCATGACCTAATTCATGAACTAATGTAAACACCTCACTCATGAGTCCATTCCATGAAAGCAGTATATATGCATGTATTCCATAAGGAGTTGCACAGAAACCTCCTGTTGATTTACCTATATTTTGAGCAAAGTCTACCCATCGTTCATCATAAGCTCTCATCACTAAGTTAAGATAGTTTTCGCCCATAACAGATAGCGCACCCTTAATATACTTCTTAGATTCTTCTATAGTTACCTTTGGATCATAGTCTGGATCAATAGATACTTTAAGATCTGCAAATGTTACTTCTTCTAGATTATATATTTTCTTAATAAGTCCTGCATATTTTCTCATGTAAGGAGCTAGCTTTTCCATTATGACATCTATTTGCCTATCATAAAGCTCTCTGTCAACCTTCTGTTCAAATAGTAAATAATCAAATACAGAGTCAAATTTTCTCATTGTGGATATGATTTTTTCCTTTTGTAGTTGAGCTTGATAAGCAGATGCTATAGTGTTTTCATATTCTTTTATTTTCTTAGAAAATGCACGAAAAGCAGCTCTTCTGACTTCCGTATCTTTTTCACCCTGATAAGTATTTTCAAACAATACAAAGCTAAGAGGATGCTCTTCTCCATTGGCTTCAAATTTGTCAAAACTCATATCTGCTAGCTTGGCTTGATTATATAAGCTATATGGAAACTCAAGTACTGGGGATAGGCTTGCAAATGCTTTTTCCACTTCAGGATGTAGTGTATGAGGCTTGCTTCTTTTGATATCTTCAAGAAAAACCTTATACTTTTCTGTTTCATTAATTGCATCATTTAACACTTTATCATCTGTTTCCTTCAACTCGCTCTCAATAAATGTTATTCTGCTAATGGCTTCAGAAAGCAACATATCATTTTTAGCAGCTCTAGTTTGACTATTAGTATTTGTTTGGTCTACAGATAATGCTAGTGAAGCATAATTAGCAGTCAACATTCCCTTTATGTATAAATTCTCTAATCTTTCAATACATTCTAGTATAATATCTTGACTATTTAATTTGTCCTTGTATGTACTTTCCATTACCTTTGACTCTTCAATAACTTCCTTCAATGCTTTCTCGTACTCATCTTCTGTTTTGAAGATATGAGACAAATCCCAGGTCAACGATGTATCAATTTCTTTTCGTGGTTTTAATGCATTACTCAAGCTTTTCAACCCTCTTTCATTATTTTATGGTATATGTATTATTCTATATTATTAATTTTAAAAATCCAACTATTTTAATTTTCTCGCATAAGTAATAAAAATACTTTAATTAGACCAATAACTAATGTATTATAGTTCTTAAGACAAAAAATGAAGGAGAGGGATTTTATTGGTTCAATCTCATCTTGGAGAAGTGGCAGCACTTGTAACTACCCTATGTTGGGCTATAACGGCAATATCATTTGAAATGGCGGGTAAAAAAGTAGGCTCCCTATCTGTAAACTACATTAGATTAGTAATAGGATTTATTCTCATTAGTTTTTTTACGTTTTTTACTAGAGGTAGTTTATTACCATTAGATGCATCGACTAATGCATGGATTTGGCTAAGTATTTCTGGATTTATAGGTTTTTTCTTAGGTGATATGTTTCTTTTTCAGTCATATTTAGAAATTGGTTCAAGGATTTCTATGCTTGTCATGGCCACGAGCCCTCCTATTACGGCTTTATTAGGATATGTTTTTATGAGAGAGAGACTAAGATATATTGATTTCATCGGAATGGCTATAACATTAATCGGTATCGCTATAGTTGTGCTTAATAAAAATCCTGATGAGAAGAAAATTAAGCTATCTCACTCTTTTAAAGGGTTAGTCTTCGCTTTTTTAGGTGCATTGGGACAAGGTTTAGGTCTTATTTTTAGTAAAATGGGCATGGGCGAATACAATCCTTTTGCTGCAACACAAATTAGGATAATTAGTGGCTTTGTAGGATTTACGATTTTATTCATTGTAATGAATAAATGGAAAAGTCTAAAAAATGCTTTAAAAGACCCTAAAGCTATGTTTGGAATATCTATTGGATCAATATTTGGCCCATTTTTAGGAGTTTCTTTTTCACTAATATCATTAAAATATACTAGTGTTGGAATATCATCTACAATTACTTCCATAGTTCCAGTAATCATAATCCCCTTTTCTATTATATTTCTTAAAGAAAAAATAAGGTTTAAAGAATTAATAGGGGCAGTTATAACAGTAGTTGGAGTTTCAGTTTTATTTATTTAGAAGATAATAAATAACAATGAATATAATAAAAATAAAACAGTTTATTTATTGTTTTTATTGTATAATTATCTATAGTTTAATCGAATCGTAGAGGGGCAGAGAATATGAAGGAAAGCATACAAAAAATAAATTCAAAAAAAATCAGAGTAAAAATTCTATCAATGATTTTACCAATTACTATAGAGAATATCCTTCAAATGTTAACTGGATTTGTTTCTATGGCAATGATTGGAAGAATTGATGCAATAGCCATTGGAGCATTAGGAATTAGTCAAAGGCTAACTCAAATTGTTTGGGCTTTGTTTAAGGGAGTAACTACTGGAGCATCTGTTTTTGTGGCTCAGGCTTACGGTGCAAATAATATAAAGAAACTAAAGAGTGTGATTCAGCAAACACTACTGTCAACTATTATATTGGTTTTAATTCTACAGCAAATCATTTTCTGGAAGGCTTCATCACTTTTAAGTATTTTTAATCCTTCTGTTGAGCTAATGGCAAGTGCTACTTCTTACTTGAAAATAGTTTCTTGGGGACTCCCCTTTCTAGCAATTTCTCTTGTAGTTACAGGAGTATTACAAGGAATGGGTAATGCTAAAACACCTATGAAAATTGCTTTTATAATGAATATTGTCAATATAGCATGTGGATTTGTTTTAATCTTTGGTAATTTTGGCTTTACTGCCTTAGGCCTTAAGGGAGCAGCCATGGCAACTGTTATTGCACAAATGGTGTCTGCCTTATTAGGTTTATATGTTCTCTTTGGTAAAAATGGAGTTCTTGGTTCTATGTATAACAGGAGCTTCTTTGAACTAGATTTTAAGGAAATACTCTCAGTATATAAAGTAGGAATGCCTAGTGCCTTTGAGTCAATATTTTGGCAAGTTTCAGCTATTATATTAACTAAAATAATTTTATCCTATGGAGAAACTGCGTTGGCAGCATATATGCTAGGACTTCAAGCTGAATCAATATCCTATATGCCTGCAGCGGGTTTTGGTATCGCATCTACAGCTTTTATAGGCCAAGCAATTGGCTCTAGAAACAAAACATTAGGTAAGCTCTATTTAAGAGAGCTTGTAAAGGGGAGTTTACTCTTAACTATCTTCACTGCAGGGATTTTGATTTTCTTCCCAAGTGGAGTTATGAGTTTGTTAACAAATGAACTGGAAGTAATTAAAATTGGTTCAGTATATCTTGTTATTATGGGTTTAGTGCAAATCCCCCAAAATATCTCAGGAGTTCTAAATGGTGCTCTTAGGGGTGCAGGTTTTACTAAGGTTCCAATGATAGTAGCAGGTGTTGGAATATGGGGAATTAGGATTCCACTTGCGCTTTTATTGACAAATTACTTTAAGTTTGATATTAAAGCAATATGGATTATTCTAGGTATTGATTTGGTTTGTAGATTCTTCTTAAGCTTATTCATATACAAATCTAAGGACATTTACGACCAAAAGCTTATAATAGAATCAGATACTGCACATTCAAATACTTAAACTTAAAAACATGTGACCAATCTAAGATCACATGTTTTTTTACTATTAAACGTATTTGATTATGACACCTATTCCTATTGTTAAGACTTGCACTATGTTTAAAACTACAAAATTTTTAACAGCGATTATGAAAGTATCTTTCTTAGTTTGTTTTTTAAAAAATATTTTTATGTTTTTACTTACTGGTATAATTGTCAGTAAAGATATAGCTGAGGCTATAGGGGTGATTTTCAAAATTATAAGTAAAATTATATCTAAATAAGCAATTATATATAATGCCTTAAATAATCTTAATGCCTTTTCTTTTCCTATAAAAACTGGTAATGTATATCTTTTATTTATTATATCATCATCCATATCACAAGTATTGTTAGCTAGCATTATATTTGCAATTCCAACTATTGCCGGAATACATAATAGAAAAATATAAACAAGCTCCTTAATATTAAGTCCTATGTTTAAAACACCATTTGCAAATGAGTAAAAAACTAAATTGCTGTCATATAAATGTATAAATATAGATATGAACACTATTATAAATCCCATAAACAGTCCTGAAAACACTTCTCCCAATGGCATGTGTGAAACAGGTATGGGACCATAGGAATATAACACTGATGCGGCAAATGATAAGGCTCCTAACACTAATATAATAGAATTAGTATTTAAATAAAGTAAAATTCCAAAAACTACAGCTAATAAAAATAATATAAAAATTGTTTCAACTACCACACATTCTTTTAAATTATATTTTACTATTGCATTATGTGTTTCATAGTTATAGCCATGTTTTTTTATAGCCCTTCTATAATCCATATAGTTGTTTATTGCTGTAGTTCCCATGTCTACAGTAAGTAGTGATATAAACATGATTAAAAAGTTCTTTATATCAAAATTATCAAATCTATAAAGTGTATATACAGTTCCAAGAAAAAATGGAATCATACTTGCTGCTTTAGTTTGAATCTCTACGAGTTTGAGAAAGTTTGATATTGTCATTTTGTTCCTCCTGTATCTTTTCTTATTCTTTTGGTACGAAGCCTTCTCATCTTCAACTTCTGACTATAGACAAGTGTATTTATTAGAAACCTCCTGCTCCTCCTCCTCCTGCTCCTCCACCACCACCACTAGTAAACCCTCCTCCACTACCTGTTGATGAAGATATTCCACTGAAGGATCTATCTATACTATCTCTAAATAAGTTGTTTCTATCATGGTCAAATATGAAATACCAATAAAGCCACCCATTGCTGTATAAAGTTTCTCCACTATTAATTGTATTTTCAATATTAAATTTCTTTATCACCTTTTTGTTTACACCAAGACCTAATGCATAGATCAAAGATATGTCTAGTGGATATCTACTAAAGTCTTCTATTTTATCAAGTTTCTTAGAATTATTCATGTGTTTTTTAAACTCAACCCACTTTATATATTGGCTGTACCCATAATCTGATTTTCTATAAAACAAAGCGATTCCAAATACCAACAATATTAAGGATGTTGCAAGTAAAACCAAGCCAAGCAAGCTTTCAAAAATCAAAGTAACAATACTAAATATCAATGCTATAGAAGAAAAAATTACCAATGATCTTGCATATTTTTCTCTACCTTTCTCGTAGTATCCTTTATTAATGGCATCTTCTTTTATCTTTCTCTGCCAATTATAATAAGCATTGTTAAATTTAGTACTTTGGTCTTTACTATAATTTTCAATATCTTTAGTTGATACCGTTCGTCCGTCTCCTATTTCATCTAGGAGCCAGCCTAAAAAGTACCTTTCATGGCTTATAAGAAAGTTGTCATCTTCTCTAACCCTTGTAATACTAAAATCCTTTAATTTCTTTCTTTTTTCTGTGTGTTCCTCACCATCGTCAATTATTATATAACCTTTCCTAAATAAATCTAATATTGTAGCCATTATAGTAGTAGAGTCTATAAACGACATTGTAGTATATACTGCTATAGCAGGAGTGCAATCCTCTGGTATTGCATTATTAGTTAATATTTCATATGGTTTTTTTTCTCTCTTAAATAGGATTAATAGCAAGATGAATATAAGAACTTCCACTATAGATACTATAAGCGAAGTATTACCTAGGATTCTAGTAATTTTCTTATGGAAAGCTGATTTTTCTTCTATTTTCTTCTGAAGAGCTAGTTCTTCGTCAATTATGTTATCGTAATTATTTTTATTTATTAGATTTGTAGAGTCAGGAATGAAACCTTTTGGAAAAAGAATCCTCCCCTCAATAAATGTGTTTTTTTGTACATCGGTTACTTGCATATAAACAATATTACTAGTTTTTCTTGTTATTTTTCCATTTAGTGGACCATGGGAAAAAACCTTTACTTCATTATTTACATCATTTTGAGGTAGTCTTATTTCTACAGTAAAACTGCCTATGGAAGTCTCATTTTCCTTACCTAAGAATTTATAATATAGTTCCCCTGTATCCTTATATTTAATGGCTACATTTTTAACTGAATAGCTTATTCTAAAGGTTTTTTCCTCATCTCTTGACGGAGAAAAAATCTGCAGCTTGCTTACATCACTATCCTCTGTCACAGTAAAAACTCCGTAGTCACCTTTTTTAGCACTATTAGCTTTTTTGTATTGAAACTCCCCGTTTTCTGTAACTTCTGATACTTTAATATCCTGAACTCCAGATGTTTTATTCAATACTATTTCTCTGAACACACCATTATACTTTTCATTGAATCTAAAGGTTATATCTTCTACTATAGATAAGTCTCCATTCTCTAGTAACCTAGATTCAATCTGCCATTTTGGTATAGTCAGAGATTTTTCTGCATTAGATATAGTAGGAAAACTAAATACCATTAGTATTATGAACAAAAACAGAAAAATATTTCTAGAAAAATTTTTCATTTAATTCACTCCTCAAAATCTGTTAAATAAGTTTATCTCCTTACTTTGTATAATTTAATTAAAGCTCGATACTTCTACCAAATGATAGTATTTTTACATTAGATTCCTTGATTTTCTTAGCAAATTCAAAAGGATCAGCTTTTATTACTGGAAAAGTGTCATAATGAATGGGTACTACAATTTGAGGTTTAATAAAATCAACTGCTTTCACTGCATCATCTACATCCATAGTATAATTACCGCCTATTGGTATAAAAGCAATATCTATACCTTCATCTTCTAGTAACTTCATATCCATTGTAAGACCAGTATCTCCAGCATGATAAATTTTCTTACCTTCAATCTCAATTAAGAATCCACATGGATTTCCACCGCTAATAAATTCGGTTCCATTATATATACCAGAACCATGTAAAGCAGGTGTCATTTTTACTTTGGCAAAATCAAAATTATATCTTCCACCTATATGCATAGTATGTATATCTAAATCAAATTTTTCTAAATAGTTTCCTATTTCAAAATTACATATTACTTTAGAGCCCCATTTTTTTGCTATTTCAACAGTATCTCCTAAATGATCTCCATGTCCATGTGTTACAAAAATATGAGTAATGTTCTTTAAATCTTGAATATCTATAGGGCAATTAGGATTCCCAGAAACAAAGGGGTCTATTAAGGCTCTTATTTCTTTGCTCTCAATTAAAACAGCAGCATGACCAAGATACTGAACTCTCATAAAACCATCCTTTCTTTTGCAATAGAGTAATTATTTTTATTATATTAAATTCTATGTAGTAGTTTCAACTATAATGTTTTATATATATACTTACAACTATACATATAAAAAATAAAGTAGCTGGTACAAAATATGACCGCTACTCTATTTGTTTATTGAATTAATAGCTATTATCTGTTGCTTCTAGACCTTTAACAATTTCTACAGAAGAACTTGCCCCAATTCTTGAAGCTCCTGCTACTAACATTTCTTTTACCTTTACTGAATCTCTTATTCCACCTGATGCTTTAACTCCAATATCAGGTCCTACTGTTTTTCTCATAAGCTGAATATCTTCAACTGTTGCTCCACCTGTACTAAATCCAGTAGAGGTTTTAACATAGTCAGCACCAGCCTCTACTGACAGTTTGCATGCTATTTCTTTTTCTTCATTTGTAAGTAAACAGGTTTCTATAATAACTTTGACAAGAGCCTTACCCTTTGCTGCATCAACTACAGCTTGGATATCCTCTCTCACTACATCATATTCCTTATTCTTTAGTGCACCTATGTTAATAACCATGTCTAGCTCATCTGCACCATTATCTATAGCATTTTTTGCTTCAAATGCCTTTACTTCTTTAGTAGTGCTTCCTAAGGGAAACCCTATTACAGATGTAACCTTCACTCCAGAACCTACTAATTGACCCTTTGAATAACTTACATAATATGGATTCACACAAACTGATGCAAAGTTATTCTCCCTTGCTTCATCACAAACCTTTTTCACCATATCTTTAGTAGTTTCAGGTTTTAATATTGTATGATCAATCATCGAAGCAACATTATTCATATATATACCTCCACTATTCTTTTATTAACTCTACCATATTTCCATTCTTTATAGCAGCTGCATTTCCTTCGTCTACATCTACATGCATTTCTAATGCATAATCTTTATGTACTCTAACCAACACGTTCTCAAATACTAAACCTCTTTCACCATTTACCCTTATCTTTACTCTCTCTTTATCCTTTACTCCAAATTCTTCTGAATCTGAAGTATGCATATGTATATGTCTTGCTGCTGCTATGACTCCATTAGTAACCTCTACTTCTCCTTTAGGTCCCACTAGCTTTGCTCCCGGACTACCTTCTAGATCACCTGAATCTCTTACAGGTGGTACCACTCCTAAAACAAAACCATCCGCTAATGATATTTCAACTTGTGAGCTTTTTCTTGCAGGCCCTAATATCCTCACTCCCTTTAATGAGTTCTTTGGACCTACTACATCAATTTTTTCTTCACAAGCATATTGCCCTGGTTGAGACAAATCTTTCATTCTTTTTAACTCGTAGCCTTCTCCAAAAAGTATCTCTATGTGATCCTTACTTAGATGAGCATGTCTGTTTGACAATGCTATTGGTAGCATCTGTTTCATGTATAATACCTCCTAAAATTATGATTTTCTAGCATCTATAAATAGATTATAATTCTTTTAAGATTAAAAATCAAATTCTTAGAACATACGCTTGCTATGCTTCTAATAAATAATTTCTTTGCCTTTCTTAAAAGCTATTTCCATTTGTTCACTTCTTTCCCAAACTGGTTTTTCATCTGTATTTGACACAAATACATTTTCTCTATATTCAGTATTTATTGCCTTAAAAAACAAATCCATTACTGGAACACATGCATCAAATTGATCTACTCTTTTGGGTGCTCCTCCTACGCAAATAAACATTCCAACTCTTTTTTTATGCACATCTATAGATGGATTTTTTAAAACGTATTTACTGGACCAGTATACTTGACATCTGTCTATCATTATCTTAGTTAAACTGCTGACAGTATTAAAGTACAATGGTGAAGCTATTATTATAACATCACTATTATTAAAATCTTCGTATATATTCTTCATATCATCATCCATAAAACAGCCACCGGTTATTTCACAGTTGCCACAAGAAATACAAGGGGAAAACTCCAGGTCTTTTAAGTATACTTTTTTTATTTCTACCTCATTTGTTTTAACGCCCTCTATGACTTTCTCTAAAATCTTGTCTGTATTCATATTTTTTCTAGGACTTCCCATAATTGCCAATACTTTTTTCATAAAAAACCTCCTCAATTATTTCAAAATATTCTATCTAAGCATTAAAAGGTAGTTTTTGTTGAACTCATTAACTGAAGTTTCTTAAAATAGTACATTAAAGTAGAACTTTCCTATTTATTATAACTAAGGCTACTAGCTTAAACTAGTAGCCTTACAATTATCTTACTTTTGCATACTTAAATGATTTTGACAAAGTATATATTATAGTTGTATGAAGTGGAATCATTACAAAGGCTGCAAGGATTCTTCCTGGTAAAAATGCTATAACTCCTTTGTCAAACATCATTGATAACCATAGTGTATTTAAACCTAAAGATATCACTATATATGGTACAGTTATCATGAATGCTATCTTGTCTATGGAATACGCCTTGTCTCTAGCTTCTCCACCTCTTGTCATAAAAAATGGTATTGCAATAAATATCCCTACTATTAGAACAAAAAGTATAGGATATATTATAGACATAGGCTTATCATAAATAAAGTACGCTCCATCCTTCACAGCTAAAACTTTGTTATCAAATAAGACAAATATAATACTAGTAGCAATCATTGTGAGCACCGCTCCATTTATGATGTTATAATTAATTTTTATGGTATTTCTTTTAATAAGTGAAAATAAAACCCCTGGTATTGCTCCCCAGAGCATACTGCTTAATGTAAAGCCAGGGTGAAACGCACCCATTGGATTAATCATTACACCAATTAAGTCTGCTATAATACCAGCTAGACCTCCCCAAAATGGTCCATATAAAATCCCTGTTATCATAATAGGAACTGGACCAAACTCAATTCTAAGTGCTGGTAGTCCTGCAAGTGGTACCATAATTGAAAATACTCTTGTTAGCACAATACTTATTGCAGTAAGCAAACTAGCCCCAACCAGTGCTTTTGTGTTAATTAGCCTTTTATTCACTTTTTCACCTCCCTCTCTTTTTAGTGACAGTGAACTGTCACACTAAAGAGAGGTCAGACTCCCTAATGTAACAGCGGATGCGGTAAAGTATCGCAGATTCATAAATCTTTCGTTTAAAGGCAACTTCCCATCCTTTAACACTTAACGCGCTTTACCTACTCTGTCGTTAACACCTTTATATTATACTAACTAACTTATCTTGTAAATGTAGAAAAGTTATAAAACTTTATTCTCATGCTTTTCTTCATTAACCTGAAATAAATCAATTAATAATAATATCAATGATACAATTGCCATAATGAAAATGATGGCGGCAATTACATAATAATATGTAGTATATGGGGTATATCTTCCAAATAAAATCATAACTATTCCTAAGAGAATATATTTAACTATTTTTCCTTTTGATAGCACAACTTCTTTATAATTTTTAAAGTTCATTCTACTATCCGATATTTCATTTAAAACTATCTTTCTTATTTCAATATCTGATGGGTATAAATTAGCTTTTTTCATTATTTCGAGTAAACCTACTATATCAACTAATTGAATAAATGCGTATTTCTTAAGTTTAACCAATAAATTATTTGCTTCCTGGGTAAAAGTTGATGTAGTTATTATAACTCCTTCATTTAGTTGGTTTTTTCTAAGACCTACAAAAAAATCTCTAACTAAATCAGACCCTACTTTATAGTCTTTATCATACTGCAAGCACTTAATACCAATCTTTCTGTCTGCTATAGAGCCAATCATGTCAAGATCTCTTCCATCAACTTTTATAACTTTATTAAATCCATACTTGTTTAATATATCTACTATGTAATCTAAAAAGTCATCTGGTGCTTGATTTAAAAGTTCTTTAAAAGTTTTCTTAAGTACTACCTGTTGATTTACTAAAGCGGTCCTCTTTTTAAACCTGTCCTTGTTTATCTTATGCATTATTAACACATAAAGAGCAAAAAACTGAAGTGAAATTACTATAGAAAACGAGAAACTTTCGCTTATGAAGTAAAAAAATAAAACAAAAGCAATAAGTACAATTAATCTAAAAAGTAATTTATCTAAGATAATTGCTATGTATATTTTCCCTTTTCCTAACTTTTCATTATAATATCTCTTTAATCTCAAATTATTAAACACTACTAAAATTTTCTTTGCTAATTTATTCTTTATAAGGTAAATATTCATGTTATTTCCCTCCCTTATACTGGATTATCCCCACTTTTAGAAGAAAAATAACTAATGAGTATAAAATTATTGAGTCTTATTTTGAGTCTTTCTATTAAGAATAATTCCAACTAATAATATTAGGAATAACTCTATACAGAAATATAATAAAATTTTATAGGCTATACTGTTAAAAAACTCTAATGGAAGCATTTGAATAAGTATATCCGTGTTAGGGTCCAATAACCATAAATCGTTTGTAAAGAATATATGATGAAAATAAGTAAAATATTTATGAAAATCTATATACATTAATACCCCTAGAATAGCCATCAAAACTATGGGCCATATTGATGAAATAATTAAAGCTTTTCCAATTGATTTTCTTTGAAATCCAATTAACCAACCTAAGGATACTATCATGATAATAAACATTATATTTCTTGCAAAATATCCCTTTGAAAACAAGTCTCTAACATCTACCATGTGTAATATTTCTCTTTCCTCAAACACCTGCTCAGTCTTACCATTTACTTCAGTAAACATTATTAAATCTTCTCTTTTTCCCTTTAGATAATCTAACATTTCACTAGTAATATTCCTGAGGTTTTTCATTTCTATCCCAGTTACTTCTGGAATACTATACTCTTCATACTTCTTTTCATAGAAGTCATGATCAAAAGTTATGAGATCTAAGTCCGTCAATAAAAATACAAGTGGTAGTGATAATGATAAGAGTATAATAAATATAATGCCCTTTTTCATATACAGTCCTCCAATTAATCTAGTAATCTCTTTTTCAATTGTAGCATTATTAAATAGATTATAAATGCAATTACTGCAATGATTATAATATATCTGTTATATATATCCATTCTTCTTAATATGATAATCCAGTTTTCTCCTAATAATTTGCCTAATGTAATAAGCACTATATGATGAAAAGATGAAATCAATACTATAGATAAATATGCAGCCCTTTTTCTAACTTTAAAAATACCAGCAGATAATACAGTTAATGAATATATTCCTGGTATAAACTTACTAAAAATTATAACAAGAACTCCAAGCTTGTCAAAAAGCTTTCTTAGTTTAGTAATTTTACTAGTACCAAATAGTAATGCTACAATCTTTGATTGCAGAATTTTTTCCTGTTTTTTCATCCCAAGATTAAATAGTAGTATTGAAGAAAGCGATGTTGAAGCCACTGCATTTACAATAACTAAATAAATGTTTAAATGCGCAAGCTCAGATAAATATCCTTCTAATACTATAATCATATCTCCAGGATAAGGTGGAAATAATACTTGGAGTGATTGAGAAACAAAAAAGAATAAGTAAGATAATATTACATTTTCCATAACAATATTTTGTGCAAAATCAACAATAATTTTCTCCAACATATTTCCCCCAAACTATAAATATATTAAAATAATAATCACTCCAAAATATACACTATAAAAATACTTTTTTCAATATTATTATATCATTAATTACTTTATTCACTATTATTTTTTCTTAATAAAAAAACCCGATACATCGGGTTTTTTTATGACATTGCCTTTTCTAATTTGTCTAAATGTTGTATGGGGAACATCCTTAACAAGTCTTTAAATTGTTCTACAGAAAGTCCCTGAGTCGTTGTGTATATCTGTATCTTCCCATCTAAATCTGCATTTTCAAATCTTTGTTTAATCTCCTCAAAATTAACATCCTTCTGCATATTATCGCTCCTTTTATAAGACTATTTTAAGCTTAATCTCATTAATAGTATTAATAAATTCACTTTAAAATATTCTTATAGTATTTGTATTTTTGCATTATACATACTAAATGATATTTCCATAGTAAATTAATCTTATTGTAAAGTATAATAATGGGAGCAAACAGAAAAATAAACTTTATATGATGTTAATTTGATACATAAAATATATCTATATTTAATTTTATCTTACCGTTAAAGCTTTAATTAGAGTTTCATAATCCATATCTAACTCTAGCTCGTAAACTCCATATTTGAATTTTCTCTGAACATCTTTTTCAATTACTTTATCCGAGAATTCCTTTTTATTTTTTATAATGTTTGAGTCAAAAAGCCTTTTTATTATCAGCTCACTATTATCACCTTTATTAATAATAAACTCTACAATCTGCTTATCAGTTTTTTCATTAGTGGTATCTTCATCTATTTCATTAGTAGTAGGTTCTTCATCTATTTCATTATCTGAATCTATATTAGTACCTGTGTTTGTACCTATATCTAAATCTATATTTGCATCCATATCTGAATCTGGCAGGCCAGTTTCTACAATTTCTTCATCATTTTTTGTAATTACTTCCTTTAAAGATACCATACCTAATTCTCTAGCTTTTTCAATTATTTGAGATTCTGTGTAATCTTCATACTGTATTTTAGGGTATGCCATATTTAGTAAACTGGTAATGACAACGCCTATACCTATACCTAATATCATAAATAACTTATGCATTTTATTTGTTTTCATAGGCATCACCTCTTGAGTTTTATCTACTATCTTCAAATATATAATATCATGAAAAGAAAAAGATGTATAGCCACTCTAGAAAGTCTATTAGCAAATTTACATCTATCTCAAATAGAAATCTAGTAACTTAGCAGGATTACCTAGAGTAAAAAAATGCTTGATACACTACAATTCTTAATTACATCCTCAGGCCAAGCGGATGCTTGAACTTCACCAATATGTGCTTTTTGAAGAAAAAACATACATATCCTGGATTGTCCTATTCCACCTCCTATTGTTTGTGGGAGCTTTTCCTGTAAAAGCATTTTATGATAATCCAAATTTAACTTTTCTTCACAATTTGACTTCTTAAGCTGTTTTAACAAGGCATTTTTATCTACCCTAATACCCATTGAAGATAGCTCAACTTCTTGTTCAAGTATAGGATTCCAAAAGATAATATCACCATTTAATTTCCAATCATCATAGTCAGGTGCCCTACCATCATGCCTGTTTCCTGAAGTCATCACATCGCCAATTTCCATAATGAAAACTGCCTTCTTCTCTTTTGCAATTACAAATTCTCTCTCTTTTGATGTCAAGTTTGGATACATATCCTCTAGCTCTTGTGCTGTAATAAATGAAATGTTTTTTGGCAAGTGTTTTTTTAATTGAGGGTAAATACTAGTTATATACTCTTCTACTCTTAAAAATACATTATATATTCTATTAACAATGTTCTTCAAATAATCTTCTGTCCTTTGATCATTTTCAATAACTAATTCCCAATCCCACTGATCCACGTATATTGAATGTATATTATCTATATCCTCCTCTGCCCTAATGGCATTCATATCTGTATATAGACCTCGCCCTGATATAAAGCCGTATTTTTCAAGAGCCATCCTTTTCCATTTTGCAAGAGAATGAACTATTTCTAGCTTTCCATAATTATCATACTTCATATCAAAAGATACAGGCTTTTCCATACCACTTAGATTATCATTCAAGCCCGTTTCTGGCTTAACAAACAAGGGTGCAGACACTCTAATTAAGTTTAATTCTTTAGCTAGCTCCTTTTCAAAATAATCCTTTAGTTCTTTTATGGCTATTTCTGTATCAATGATGTTTAGTGATGGTTTGTAATTTTTAGGTACTATTAACCCTTTTACCATATTAATCTCTTCCCTTCTGTAATAATAAATACCAAAAAACAAAAATGCCTTTCATCCAATTAATAAGGACGAAAAGCATATATTTCCGCTGTACCACCTGATTCAGCTTATAATAAGCTCTCTTTTTCAGCACAGAATATACTATACTGTCCAATGTATACGGATTGGCTCCGTCTAGGCCTAGTTCCAATAAATTTCAGTCAGAAACTCAAAATAGTTTTAAATCTCTTTGATTTGATGTTTAAACAATTATAATACTACTATTCTAAATTGTCAATTATTTATAATTTCATCATTATTCATTTCTTTATTTTTACGTTTAATCTTTACTTTCATATCAATAAATGCTAAGTATTAATAATTAAATTTAATATAGAATTAATTAATAGCCTTTAAAATGTTAAGTTAATAACTTTGCCAGAAAATCTTTTGTTCTTTGATTTTTAGGACTTTTAAATATTTCCATGGCAGTGCCTTCCTCTATTATAGAGCCTTTATCCATAAAGAACACTCTATCTGCTACTTCCTTAGCAAAACCCATTTCATGTGTGACTACTACCATTGTCATTCCTTCTCTAGCCAGACCCTTCATAACATCAAGAACCTCACCAACCATTTCAGGGTCTAAAGCAGATGTAGGCTCATCAAATAATAATACCTCAGGAGACATGGCTAAAGCTCTAGCTATGGCTATTCTTTGTTTCTGTCCCCCTGAAAGCTTTTGTGGATAAACATTAATCTTATCTTCTAATCCTATTCTCCTAAGTAATTCTACTGCTATAGTTTCTGCTTCATCCTGGGACATGCCCTTAACCTTTACCGGAGCTATGGTTATATTTTCTAAAACGGTTAAATGAGGAAACAGATTAAACTGTTGGAATACCATACCCATCTTTTGCCTTTGTAGGTTAATATCATTGTCTATACTTGTGATAGATTTGCCTTCAAAGATTATTTCTCCAGATGTAGGTTCTTCAAGTAGATTAAGACATCTCAGAAAAGTACTTTTGCCCGAACCACTTGGTCCTATAATGACCAAAACTTCGCCTTTACTAATATTAGTTGTTATATTATTTAGCACTTCTAAATCTCCAAATTTTTTATTCAAATTATTAATCTTAATCACTTTCTTTCAATCTCCTCTCCACCTTATTAACCAACTTAGATAATGAATAAGTCAATACAAAATATATAACAGCAGCTACTACTAGAGGTTCAAAAGGTTTAAATGTATTACCTCTTACAGTTTCAGCATTATACATTATTTCTGGTACACCTATTACTGAAACAATTGAGGATTCCTTAATAATTGTAATAAACTCATTTCCTAATACAGGCAATATATTTTTTATTGCCTGAGGTAGTATGATATGCCTCATAGCATTAACGTGAGTCATACCAAGAGATCTGGCTGCCTCCATTTGTCCTTTATCTATAGCCTCAATACCAGCTCTTATTATTTCAGCTACATAGGCTCCGCTATTAAGCGTTAATGCAACAATTCCTGCAGGTACTGCAGAAAGATTTATAGGGAGACCATAATAGATAATAAATAATTGTACTAATAGAGGTGTTCCCCTAACAAATTCTATATAGACTGTTGCAAAAAATTTTAATACTTTTATTTTTGAATGCTTCATTAATCCTAATAGAGTACCTAATACTACCCCAAATACTACTGAAAATGCTGCTATAACAACAGTGTTTTTTGCACCAATTAGAAAAAACATATAGTATTTATTCACAAAGCTAAAATCAAGCATAACTACACCTCCTTACATAGAACTAATGCATTAAGCATTAGCCCTATTCATTATCCATCATTTCATTTGCTTTGAATACAAATTCTTCTATCTTGTTTTCTTTAATTAATCTGTCTATGGTTTTATTGATTGATTCTAATAATTCTTTATTTCCTTTTTTGACCGCTACTGCAGATCCGCCTTCTTCATCTTTAAAAGTAATATCAGTCATATGCAATGCATCATTATTTTTTACATATGCATTTGCCACAGGTTGTTCTACTACAACTGCATCAATTTTACTAGTTTTAAGCTCAAGCATTAAATTAGATACCTTCCCTAGAGCTTTGATTTGTGCAGATTCTATTTGTTCAACTGCAATATCCTCTTGGATTGAACCTTTTTGAACTCCTATGACTTTCCCCTTTAAATCAGAAATCGTATTGTATTTATCAGCATCTTTTTTGTTTATAACTAGTCCATGCTCTGCATTATAGTATATAGTTGAAAAATCTACTTCTTTTGCTCTCTCTCCATCAGGTGTCATACCAGCTAATACAAAATCAACCTTATCTGTTTTCAAATCAGCTAATAGTCCGCCAAATTCCATATCTTTTATTTCTAGCTCTAGACCTAAATCCTTAGCTATTTCTTTGGCTATATCTATATCAAAGCCAACAATAGCATCCTTTCCATTGATTTCCATATGAAATTCATAGGGTGGATAATCTGCACTTGTACCTACCACTATTTTGTCAGTTTTGCTTCCGCATCCAGTAAATAGAAATGTTGTTGCCGATAAAACTAAAGATACTGCAATAATTTTCTTCCATGCTTTTATCATTTGAACTCCTCCTTCATTTTATCATAATATCTTATAATCATACATTGTTTTGAATATGTTTGCAATAGATTTTTTTATTTAAAAATATAAATTTTTCTTAATTTCTTGTGTTTAGTATAAATATAATTATATTGCTATGTATTCATTTAACTAGGAAACTTTTTTATATTGACCAATTGAACATTTACACCTGTAATGAGAAATGAATACTTATTGTATAATGATTATTTATACATTAATTGAAAAATAAGCTATTAAAATTAAAAATACTACAAAAAAGATAAAAACACTTTTTTGTCCTCTTAATATGAAATCGATTAATACAAGTTTTTTTAACTTCCTTTAGTCGCTTAGATTTGGTACTTGATGCGTTTGATCTGCCATAGATTTCACGATAAAGGCACTCTAGGAATACGGCTAGGCCATAAATAAATAGCCACTCTTATGAGTGACTATTTCTATTTATCAATACATGATTGATGTGGCTTATAGCCGGCGTTCTCTGCTTCATTGATTGAATTAAACTCAATTTGATTTTCTTTATTAGGTAGACTGCTACACTTATCTGAATGATATACTTTTGTATTTTTGTTTCCAATATATGTATTTAGGTTTTCTGTTGAATTCTGCACTGAATCATTCTTATTTTTATCAATTCCTTCTACAGCAATACTATTTCCCTCTGAGACTAATACTATTGTCCCCATTTCATCTGTTCTCAATATGTCTATCCCTTTTTCCTGCAATCTTTTAATTGTTTCTTTATGAGGATGGCCATAGTCATTGCCTTTTTCTACAGAAATAACAGCATAGTCTGGATTTATCTTGTCTAAAAATTCTTTAGAGGTAGAGGTCCTTCCACCATGGTGGCCTACTTTTAACACCTTTGCTGTCAAATCGTAGCCTTTAACTATCATTTCATCCTCAGATGGCTTTTCTGCATCTCCTGTAAATATAAACGATGATTCTTTATAGTTTAGTCTTGTAACTATTGAAAAATCATTGGTCTCCTTATATTCAAAAGAATTTGGAGCAATAATGCTATACGCTAATCCATCCTCAGCAATTATATCTACACCGCTCTTTCCTTCTTTAATCTTAAGTCCTTCATTCTGGATTTCTGTTAATAAACTTTCAAAAATCTTGGTGGAAGCAGTTACTTTAGGCATGTAAATATTTATTATATCAAAGCTCTTAATAATCTCCGGAAGTCCACCAATGTGATCTTCATGTGGATGGGTTGCTATAAGATAATCAATCCTTTGTATATTAAGTTCTTTAATATAGTCTATGATTAATTTAGCATCTCCTCTATTCCCTCCATCTATGAGAGAAATAGTTCCATTTGGCATCTGTATAAGTATAGAATCTGCCTGACCCACATCTAGAAAGTGTACTACTAATTTACCTTCATAGTTTACATCTGCTACTCTTTCTCCTTCTAATGCTATTAGGTTTTCACAGCCTGTTATTAATAATAATATTGTTATTATAAGTAATAAGGTTATTATATGCTTTTTCAAATAATGATGCTCCCTTCAACATTGCTTATTATCTTAATTTAGGTCTAATCTTGTTTCTGTAGTAATATACCCCTAGGCTAAATGTATAATCATATATAATAAATACTAGTTGCATTAGTAAAAATATAGCCCAAACTGGAAGCTCTATTATAATATCTCCAAGTAAAACATTTATAAAAATGGCATATGTAATATAAATAGAAAGATTAAAAAACGCTAGCTTTAATAATAACTCAATTGCTAAAATATTTATTTTTTCAATTACCGATTTAATTATTGCATAATAACCAAAAAAAACAAGGTAGGGAAGTATTACTGCTTTACTTGGTATTATGATAAAACCAAGAATTGATGATGATGCATAAACTAAAATTGCATGTTTTATATTGCTTTCGATAATAATTACAGCAAGGAAAAAAGTACTCAAAGCAAAGAAAAATAGCCTATTTGTCGGAAGTATTGAAGATATATATAGTGATACAACCGATAAAAGAGTCACTATGCCGCCTAGAGCAATCTTCTGTGATTTTTTATTATACTTTCTCATATTTTAACCTCCTAAAATACGCAACAGCCTATTAAATCTCCTCCTAAACATTCGCAAAGACAGTCGCTGCAAATTAAGCATTGGCACACATCACATAAGGACGTATCACTTCTATATCCCCTACTTGCTCCTACATCTCTATAAGTATTTGCTCTAGTCATTAAGTTATTTAATGCTGTTCTATACTCCAAATTATTCGGGTCAAGATGTACTGCTAATTGTACATGCTGATATGCCATGTCATACCAGCCTCGTCTTAATGATACTATCCCTTTTAGATAGTTCCATTCTGCATCCCTGTTTGACATACTCTCTAACATTTGATCTGCTTGATTAATCTCTCCTCTTTCAATATAGGTCCTAATCTGCGCATAAAGACCTGAACTATTACTATTATATTGCTGATTGCTCCAATTATTACTTCCTTGACTTCTTGTATTATTGCCTATATTTTTCATTAAAAAATCATATGCTTCATTAATTTCCTTTAATTTTTCCTCTGCTAGGTCTGATAGAGGATTGTTAGAATATTGGTCAGGATGATATTTTTTTACCAATTGTTTATATGCTACTCTTATCTCCTCTTCACTAGCACCTTCTCTGACTTCTAGAATATCATAAGGATTTCTCATGTTATTAAACCTCCCTTATTATTTAGTATTAAATCCATTTTATGTCTAGTCCCCATGTATACAATATTTTCAATTATTCCACGATTTTTTCTAATTTCAAGAATTTCAAAGCTTTTTGAGATGGCCTCTAAAGACATAGTAAGCGAAAATTCTATTGAGTCTACTACCCTATTCTTAAACTCAATTATTTCTTCATCCTTGCTATATTTAAATTGAAGAAGAATCGGATTATAGCTATTATTTTTTATGTCTTCTTCTAAGTCATTAAAGGCATCTAATATATAAATCCATCTACCAAGATTATATCCTATCCACTTAATTACTCTCTCTTTCTTTTGGTCTTTAATATAGTCTGGAGTTGAAATCTCCTCCATGAGCTTTCCAAAAACATCTGCTGCTTCATCTATTCTGTTACATCTGCTTTTTTCTAATTCTGTTAGCTTACTTAAGTGTCCTTTTATTGCCTGAGCCTTATTATTATATGTTCTATTGGCCTTTCTAAGTGGTAAAAGGAAGGGAATGGTTCCTAGTAAAGACTTAATAGAGCCTTCGTCTTTCCAATCATCTAATAACTTGAAATATATGAGGATGATGCTAATATTTGATGTGTAAACTAGGGACCGATTTGTATTAACAATGAATTTCTTTTTTATTGGATTAGCCATACAGCCTTCTCTTGTCATAGTTTCTTTTTCATCTTCAATTGAAGATAATAACAAAGCAAGAAAGGTTAAATCGTAATTTAACCCAAATCTTACAATATGGTTAAACTCTTTCCCAAGAGTTTTACATAGACCGCAGTAATATGCTCTAAATATATCATATTCTTTTACCTTTAATTCACTTTTATAAGGCAACACATATCCAAACATTTTGATTCACTCTTTCAGAATTATTTTATACATATATCTATTTTAGTTTATTAACTCACATATATCAATAAATATTAATCTATATAATATGAATCCTTCAATCTCTTGTAGTTAAGGTTATAAGAAAATAAGAGACCCATCGCTAGGTCTCTGAATGACACGAAATATTGTCATCTAGGTGTAACAAAGGATCTCTACTATACTTTTTTACACCTTATTTTTATGATGCAAAGAAAATGTCTCCCTTACACTCTACTGTGCCTGTTCTACTTCTATTGTCTTTATTTCTGGTCTGATAACTTTCCATATACTATTTTCTTTTTTAAGTTTCCATGTGTCGTCTTCATTTAATGCTTTTAGTTCTTTTTCTTCAACCTTTGTACTATACTCATAAGACAACTTAACCTCTGCATTATTTTCGTCTATTAATGTGTATTCTTTTACATTGAATTTGACTAACTTCAAGTTTAGGCCATCTATACTAGATTTAAATTCCTCATAATCATAAACCCTATCTTCTACTGGTGTCAAAAGATACATCTTTGAGTATTTTTTATTTTTCTCTGCACCTAAATAGTCCTTTAATACACTGTCTGGTGTTCTTCCTAAAAGGTCTTTCTCTTTATCCTGTATTCTATCTGGAACAACAACATTATTTTCCGCTTCACTAGGGAAATATGCAAGCGGGTTATATACATTACTTGAATTCCATACTAGATAATCATTGATTCCTAGTTCTTTTCCTGCTAAAATTTGCTCTCTTAATTCATTAGGCCCATATTTTATATATCCAGACACCCAATCTGCAGTAAAGCCCTGTATCCAAGGTCTAATTACTGGAGGGTTCTCTAAAGAAGCATTTCTTTCAATAGCTTCTCTTAATGATCCAGCTAATACTCCATAAGGATGTTGGTCTGGTACTGAATATCCATACCAGCCTGTACCATAGTGACTTGGATATATCATAGGACACATATAATCTATGCTCTTAGCCATTTTTCTCCAGGTTTGTCCTATATCTTCTGGTCTGTCATCCCAGGATCTTGTTATAACTCCAAAAACGTCAGCTGCAATGTTTACTCTATAAGGCTCTAGCTCATTTTTAGCATGCTCCAGAAAATCTTCTATGGCTTCATCCTTAGTCCTATCTTCTCTACCCGGAAAATGTGTTGTCAGGTTATAGCTCTTTGCATTATCAGGAAAACGAATATAGTCAAATTGAATCTCCTTAAATCCATTTAGTACTGCTTCCTTTGCAATAGCTATATTATAATCCCATACAAACCTATCAAATGGATTTACCCATGCCACACCTTTATTGTCTCTCCATACACCACCATTTTTTAGCTGTATTGCATGGTCAAATCTATTACTAGCGAAATTCTTATCTTTAAATGTTACAATTCTAGCTATAGGATAAATATCATATTCATCAAGTAACTCCATCAATACTTTTACATCTTTAATCCTAGAATAATTATCAGCCTCAACCTGTTTAACTATTGGTAAATTGCTTTTATATGTCATTAGTCCATTATCATCTTTTACGTCAATTACTAAAGAGTTAACTTCAGTTGCTACTGCAATACCGAGTATTTTCTCAAACTTATTAAACTTATCTACTTTTGAGCTTAACTCAGAAATTTTTACATTATTTTTTTCATGTAGTGCTGTAGTATATTCTGCATACATCTCTACATTTGCCTTGTCTACAGTCATGCCTGCTACGTTACCTGTAACAAAAAGCCCTTTAGCCTCTACTTTCTCTTTATCTCTCTCATCATCTAATGGTAGTAAAGGTACATAAAAATCTCCAAGATCTTTTTTTCTTTGCTCCTCTAGGGCATTCCTTTCTTCAACTCTCTTTTCATATTCAGCTTTTATATCTTCTTCTGATGGTTCTTTGCTATCTTCATTATCATCTTCTTTACTATCTTCTTTATTATCTTCTTTTTCTCCATTATTATCCGTATCTACAGTGTCTGCTTGTACAACTTTGCCTTCTGAAGAGTTTTGTGTATTTTGACAACTTGTAATTAATAAGGATAAAGCTAAAACTAGTATTAATAATATTAATAAGACTGGATATTTTCTCATATGCTACAATAACCTCCATATAATTATTTGTTTATTGTCTAATTCTATATTAAAAAGTCTACTGAGTATATTTTACTTCATTTTATATTCTATTCTGTTACAAAGTTATTACATTAACATTACATTCATTCTTCTTATTTATTAATTTCTAACATACCTTTATTTGCTAAGGCATCTGCAAATTCATTAAGCTCTATTCCACTATGCCCCTTTACTTTAATAAAGCTAATGCTATTAAAACTACTAACTAAATCAATTAACTCAATCCATAAATCCTTATTCTCAACAGGATCTTTTTTTGAGTTAATCCAACCATTTTTTTGCCACTTAACATACCATTTTTGATTAAAACAGTTACATAGATATGCAGAGTCTGTATATATTTCTACTGGCATTTCTTTCTTTTTAAGCGCCTCAAGCGCTTTGATACAAGCCATTAGCTCCATTCTGTTGTTGGTGGTATTAATTTCCCCGCCATATATCTCTTTTTTCTTATCTTTATATATGAGTATTGCACCATATCCCCCTATATTTTCATCATGCTGATTTCCTGAGCACGCTCCATCAGTATAAATAATAATTTTATTCTCCATCCTATCCCATCCTAATGATTTATAGTTTTACTTTGTTCAAAGCATCTCTTAAGCAGAGTAGTTCCTCTTTTGTTAATGTCACTCCCTTTCCCATCTTTTCCTTATCTGATGACCAATCTCTGATATCATACTTTGCATCTCTTCCATTCCAGCTGATTAGGTTTAATTCTTTGGTCCAACCTTTTGCTGATTCAGAAAGCACAACTATCTCTTCAATAATATCATACTTTAAATCTACCACTACTACTCCCCCTCCTTAATTAATAAATAAAATTTGTCCTTTTATGTCTTATTATACTATAATAATAGAGGGAATGTAGTACAATTATATGATTGAGCATTAAGCAAAATATGTTAAAATATTTATAATAAGTAATGGAGCGTGATATTATGAAAAAAGCAAAACTATTTAATAAGAAAGCAATTATAGTAATACCTATTGTACTTGCATTATTATTAGGTTCCGTGGGTACTATCGGTTTAATAGGTGGATTCCTCCAAGGCGAGAATAATCAACCGCCAGTAGAACTTAGCAAGGAAGAAATGGATGCGTTAATCGAAGAGCA
>JBBAFY010000027.1:0-27962 GCA_041655135.1 Tissierellales bacterium | reverse complement strand
CTTCTGCTAGTAAGGCCATAGTTGTACCACCAGTAATTCCTATGATATCCCTATCCTTGATAATATGTTTAATAAAATTGGAAGCTGTTTTTGCAATGTCTCTAAATGTAAGCATATCATCTCTTAGGTCTCCAGGTACAATATATACCTTATCTATGCTTAGTATATCCTTAACCTTCTTCTCTAAATTATTGAGGCCCTTGATACCATGAATATAATCCTTTAGCTCTTCAATTACTAGTTTCCCATCATTTGTTACATTCATTCCATTAGTATTAATGTCTAACAAGCCTTGTTCTTTTAAAACACTAACCTCTGTTCGTATAACTCTCTCTCCAAGATTCAAGTTATTTGCTAATGCTCTTCTCCCAATTGGTTGGTTATAATAGATGTTTCTGAGTATCGAATATCGCTTTTCTAAAACTCCAACTATTTCTGGTGCAAGTTTTCTCTGAAGTTCTATTAAGTCTTTCATAAAACACACTCCTTATGGGCGAAACGAGTCCAGGATGCCGAAAAACGACCCATTAATATAATAACTATTATTAGTAAGCATAGTATGACCTATATTCTTCCTTACATCTTCTTTTATTATGCTTTATGGTCATTTTCAAAATACTAATCATATGGTCACAAGCTGTCCCGCATATTAAAAAAGCGTCCCGTATCTTCTAAAAAAATCTCTCACTATTATTATACTATAGTAAATTTATAATTCAATACCTTAAGCTACTGTTACGAAAATATATTTAGATATATTTAGAGTCATGTTCTAGACATCTTAGAAGTTATCAAGATATATAAGGTCATCCTAGACAAAGCTAATGTGTCTCTTATTAAAAACCATTCCCTTTGTTCGGATGACTATATTGATGAATTGTTATGTTTGAAGACTCTAATATCTTCTTCTACCTGATGATGATGCAATACCTAACTCATCTCGATATTTGGCTACTGTTCTTCTAGATATATCAATACTTCTTGTCTCGAGAATCTTTACTATTTGTTGATCGCTAAGAGGCTTTTTAGGATTTTCTCCGTCAATTATCTCTCTAATAATTGATTTTATACTAGTAGATGATATTCCTCCATCATTACTAGATATACCACTGGTAAAGAAATATTTAAGCTCAAATAGTCCTCTAGGAGTTTGTATATATTTCCCACTGGTTGCTCTGCTTACAGTAGACTCATGTACACTAATATCCTCTGCAACATCCTTAAGAGTAAGAGGGTGTAATGATTTTTGTCCCTTTTCAAAAAAGTCCATTTGATTCTTTAATATAGATTCTACTACTTTATGAATAGTCAATCTTCTTTGTTCTATACTCTTAATGAGCCACATTGCAGAATTTAACCTGTCTGATAAAAAGCTAGTAGTACCTTCATCATTTGATTTGCTCAGTAATTGCTTATAATAATTATTAATAATTAACCTTGGAGTAGATGAGTCATTTACGCTTATTATATATTCTCCATCAATGTAATACAAATAAACATCTGGAGTGATATATCTAATCTCATCACTTTGGTGAGCAAATCCTCTCCCTGGCTTAGGCTCTAATGTCTTTATCAAGTCACATATCCACTGAATACTTTTTAAGCTAATATTAAGTTCTTTTGATATTTTAGCTAGTCTGTTCTGGGCTACATCCTCTAGATGATTGTTTATAATTTGATGAACATCAGGATTGCTGATCCCCTTTAGCTCCAGCTGTATCAAAAGACATTCTTTCAGATCTCTTGAGCATACACCTGCTGGATCAAATGTCTGAATAACCTTGATAACGTTTTCAACTAACTTTTCAGTGACCCCTAATTGCTCAGAAATATCTGCAGTTGAAATATTTAAATATCCATTTTTATCAATATATTCAATAATAAATTCTCCAATTCCTTTTTGCTTTTTATCAAATATTGATAGATGTAATTGAAAAAGCAAGTGTTCCTTTAATGAGGTTCGAGCAGATACATATCTTTCAAAAGTATTTTCTTTTTCTTCTCTGTTAACTGTACTTATATAGCTTATATCATCGTATTGTTCAGCATACTCCTTCCAGTCAACTTCCTCAATTTTATTACTATATTCTTCAATATCGTCTTCAACTACTCTCTTATTTTCAATTTCTAGCAATGGATTGGCTTCCATCTGGCTTTCTACATACTGCCATAGCTCTAGGCTTGTAAATTGAAGCATCTGAATAGCCTGTCTGAGCTCTGGTGTCATTATTAATTTTTGTGTTTGCTCTAATGTCAAATCAAATCCTAGACGCATACGGCTCACCTCCACCCTACTAGTAGTCTATATGTAAAACTAGTAAATTTATTCAGATTGCTTTTGTGATTAATTCTCTATTATCATTATACCAGATGATTAAACTTTTCGCCAAATTTAATGTTAGTTATGGCAATTAGTTCATAAAAAAAATCCGGACTCATGTCCGGATTTTTTTTAACAAGGAGTAGCTTCTCCAGCAATATATCCTGCTTTTGCTAGTACCTCTACTGCTTGATTAACTTTTTCTTCATTAACCATTACTATAGGTCCTGTACAGCCCATTCCACTTTCAGCATATATACCACTTCTCCAGAGCGCAATAACTGCATCTTCTAGTTCCATAATATCTACACCTGAAATTGATCCAGTGACTACTTCCTTAGCAGGTGCTACTAACTCTCCTGCATCTTCACTACTTTCTTTCTTTGTATCTTTCTTTAGACCTTTAAGTATATCATCAAATTTTGCTTTTTTAGCTTTAGCAAATTCTTCTTTTGAAACAGTTGCAACACTGCCCTGTGCTAGTCCTGCTGCAAATTCGATTGCATTTGCTACAACAGGAACTCCTGATGCTCTAGATAGGATAAGTATAGTTCTTTCATAATCTTCTCCTATTCCAGGACCATATCCAAAGCCCATAGACTCATAGTCTCCACCTGTTGTATATGATGAGAACATCTTCATTAAAAGGTTTCCAGTTAATGAATCAGTTACCATTACATCTGGCGTTCCAGTTAACAAGTCATTTCCTCTCATTACTGAGCCACCTTCTGCTCTCATAGATTCTGCAAAGTTTAATTCATATCCATTTGATTTTAGTTCATTTAGGGCTCTTTCAACCTGTCTAACTCCATCTACATTTAGAAGTCCTACAGTTGGTTTTTTAACACCCATTGACTTTGCAGTGATAACTCCCAGCAAAGCATTTTTTGCCATGCCTTCAACTCTATGTGTAGATGCTGTTCCCGTAGTTGTAGCAATGAACATCTCTCTACCCTTTCCAGGTGTTACTACCCTACCTACAGTTGATACTCCTAATGGAAAAGTATAGTGCATTGTAACCGCACTGTTAATCTCTCCGCTATCTAAAAGCTCTTCCATTCTTTTATGTTGCTCTTCTTCTGTATTAGCTTCATATGTTTTAAGCTCAGTATCTACTTTTGGTCCTATAAGAACAACTTCTACAGTAGCGCTTCTCTTTTGAGCTAATTCAGCTCCTCTTACTATGTTTTCCACGCCATGTTCGCTTCCTAACACTGTAATACCAACTCTTACCTTTTGTCCGAATTGTCCGGTTTCCATAGCATCTGCTATATCATTAAATACTTTACCTATCATATTTTTTATATTATCTGACATTTATATCACCTCTAATTTCCTAGTAGATGTGACGCGAATTCTCTCATAGCTTCTGCAACTAATCTCTTAACTTCTTCCTCAGATACACCTTTGCCATCATCAACTTTGCCACTATTTCTTTCTAAAACTATGGAAACACCATCAAATAGGTTTGTCATACGACCTAAGAATAAGCTTCCTTTACCTACTATCATAGCTTTGTTTACTTCGCCTTTAGTTAAATCTTCAATAGCAAATCCAATGTATGGAACTCCTGAAGGAATGTGTCCTTGAGTTGGTGCCCATCCAGGTAAGCCATGTTTATCCCCGAATGTAGCCACATCTGCCCTTTCAAGCTCTCCTCTTTTTACTCCAAGAGCAGCTATCATCTTATAGTTTGCAGCTGGAACATCTCCTGCTCCTGCTGGTTTAGTTATATCTGGATTTTGCATTTCAACAGAATATCTATCTATATCAGTAATCTTTAAGTTTCCTTTATCAAGTGGTGTAGTGATAAGTGAAGTTATAACAGCTTGAGGTGAGGAACCTGTTCCCACAGTATGACGACCAACTAAGTCTGTTCTTAAAACAGGATTAACTCCATCATTTTCACTTACTAAAACTGCAAAGCCGCCTACTGCATCTTCTAGTATTGGTAAGCCTTTTTTAACGTGATCTTTACCATTCATACCAAGTTTTGCAGAAGCTCCACCAGCTACTAATACAACATTCTTATATACTCCAGCTTGTACCAATGCAGCAGCCTCTATCAATGCATGTGTAGGGGCAGCGCAGAAACCTCTTGTGTCTGAACCAGTAGCGTTATTACACCCTGCCATTTCAGCTATTGCCTTAGCGAAGTTACCGCCACCTCTTTGGTTCATATCTCCACAAGCTTCTTCTGAACATTCGATTACATACTCTATATCATTTGCATCTATGTTATTTTTAACTAATAAGTTCTTTAATGCAAGAACTCCTGATGCTTTAACTACTAAGTTTTCAAATATTGTATGTGCATTTAAGTTAATATCTATTTCATGAGCTCTCTTCACACAACCTACAACTTCATTATTGTGATAAAGTGGTTCTGCATGATGTTCATTGATTTGCTTCATTATATCTTCTATTTCTTCGCCAGCTTTAATTTTAGAAACTAACTCATCGCTAATTACTGGATGCTTAGTTAGCTTTTCTATTACATTAGCTGCGAAAGTTTTTTCTAATTTTACTAAATCAAAAGCATCACTTAAGTGCATTAGACCTATGAATTCATCTTGGGGCATTATTTCACCTAGTTTGCCAAATCTATCTGCAGTGTCTATTTTTTTATCATGCCATGGTTGTTCAATTTTCCTAAGCTCCTCTGGAGTCATGCTTCCTATATAAGTTTGATTTGGTGGGTAGCTTACTACTTCTTCAAAGCTACGTAAATGTTTAGGAAGTTCTTTTAAATAATCTGAGTTTGGATTAACAACTCTTTCTGAAGTCTGTGTTGTACCATTGTGTATCACCATGTCTGGTGTATGAGCTAGAATATATCCAGCACCTTTTACTATTGGGAATGTCATATACTTCACCTCCAAATTAATTAAAAAACACATAACTCTCAATACTCGCAGCTGGCAGCTACAGACTATTTGTTAGTCATAACTGCATTTTTTCATAAAGGGTGATAAATTTATCACCCTTTATGATATTTGCAGCTGCTAGCTGCGAATGCAGCTAGCCAATATTATTTATCAAAGACTGTTTGGCCTTCTACTTCTGTTGTTAAAGCCTCTAGAGCTTTTTCAACTAGTTTCCTTCTTAGTGCTTTTTCCTGATCCTTTTCAAGACTTGGGTTTCCAAGTGGGTGAGGAATAGCTATAGTTGGAACTATTCTGTTAGCACCTACTGTTAATGAAATAGGTACTACTGTACACATATGAACAACAGGAATACCTGCTCTTTCAACTTCTTTAACCATCGTTGCACCGCAACGCGTACAGGTGCCTCAGGTAGATGTTAATATAACTGCATCAACGCCGTCAGCTTTTAGTTCTTTAGCAAATTCTGATGCGAATGCCTTAGAGCTTGCAACTGCTGTACCATTACCAGTTGTTGTATAAAAGTATCTGTGTAGCTCTCCAATTTTGCCTTCCTTTTCCATATCTCTAAGAACATCTACAGGAAGAACTCTGTCAGAATCATTGTTTGCATATGTTGGGTCATACCCACCATGAGCTGTTTCATAAGTTTCTTCTGTTAAATCTAGTACTCCATCAATATCATATTTACCATATTTAGAAGCACTTGAAGATTCAATGTGATCAGGATTTCCTTTAGGAACTATACCACCAGAAGTTACTAATGCAATTTTAGCTTTAGTAATATCTTTAACTGCTGGGTTAGGATCTACTCTATCAAAATCAGGCATTGGGAATTCTGTAACAAATTCTTCTCCCTTAAGTTTTTTAATGAGCATATCAACAGCTCTTTCAGAACCTCTCTTATCAACAAATACATTTCTTCTAATTCCTCTAGAAATATAACCTTCTTCAGCTGGTGAGCTTATTTCTTCACCATTAACTAACTTAAGAGCTAAGCTTGCCATAGCTTTTACAGCTGGTCTCATGCCTGCTGCATTGTTTTTTGTTTCAACTATATATACACTCTTCTTGTACATATCTGCACCAGGGTTCTCGATGTACATACCAGTTAAAACAGGGATTCCTAGTTCGTCTTTTACAACTTCAGTAATAGCTCCACATGCAACACCATATCTACCTGCATTAAATGCTGGACCAGCAATGAATAAATCTGGGTTGTATTTTTTTATCATGCCAATTATTTCTGCTTTTGCTTCTTCTAGATTTTCGTTAAAGTAAGAGTCTCCACAGATAATTGTAGCTACTATCTCAGCTGCGTCACCAAGGCTTGCAGATAATGCCATACCTGGTCCTACTACTCCTTCTCTTACTTCTGGTTTGTGATCAGCTTTTTCTTCTCCACCTATACCAGCAAAGAATTGATTTATATAATGAACAACTTTAATTTTACTCATTAGTTTCCCCCCTCTCGTATTTTTGGGTTATTTGGGTTATTTGGGTTAATAATTAATCATTAAATTTACAATACTCATTTCTTATTGAGCTTACTTCGCTTATTATATCGTCAACATCAAGAACCATTTCCATCATACCAATTTGCTCATCATATACATCTGCATCAAATTCGTCTTTAATTTCTGGTTCTACAACATGATATACTCTAAGTCCTAACTGGACTCCTGCTAATGAACCTGCAAAGGTAGGATCTCCTGCTGTAACTGTTTCAGCTGCTAAACCTGCAGCTTCTCCTTCAGCCGCACCTAAAAGAACAAGTATGTTCTCTGCTCCGTGCTTTTCAGTTAAATCCTTAACTCTTTGTTGATTTTCTAGGTCCATAGCGCCTGCAGCCGTTCAGACAAAACACTCTGTAGATGCGAAAACTACTTCTGCGCCAGTGCCTTTAAGACATTCTTCTACTGCTGGAGCTGGTATACCGTCTCTATCGCCTATTACGATAACTTTTTTGCCCTCTAATAGTCCCATCATCACACTTCCTTCCATTTTTTTGTTTTATTTTAATATCTACAAATTAGAATCCTCTTGCTGTTAGTTTATTGAATCCAAGTTCGTTTGTAGCTCCTGTAATAGCTTGAAGCTCTACTACTATTGATCCATCTTTCTGTAAACTACCATCAAATCCACCTGCTATTGTGTTTACTGGATCAAGATATCCAATAACTCTATCTAATGCTGGTAATTCGATTACTTCATTGGCGTTTCCACCTGTTACAACTGCATCTGCTAGTGGATCAGCATCAGCTAATGATTGAGATGCTCCATCTCTACCTGCATATTCATCTGTAACAATTACAGTCTTAACACCTTTTCTTTCAATTTTCTTACAGTTCATGATTAGGTCTGTATCTGGGTTACCAAAACCTTCTTGTGATATGACAACACCATCTACTCCTAGATACTCTGTTAATTTAGCAGTCCAATTTGATGATCTTTCCTTGTCTGCTAGATAAACATTCTCATTTGTAATAATCACTCCAACAAAGTTCAATTCTTTTCCATGTTTCTCGAATAAGTCGTGAACTACTGGATTGTTTTGGTGATGGTAAGTCGTGTTCTTATCACAAGCAGAAACACAGTTACCACTTATGATAGCACCGTCCAATAACTCAGTTGGATATATTAGTGTTGGTAATATTTGTTTTGCATCAACACCATAAACATATGTGTCGTGCATTAAACCTTGACTTTGAAGCATTTGAACATATGCTACTTTTGGAAGTTCAGGATATTTTTGAATACCGTGTAATAAAGGCAATGTCTCATATACCTTCACTTCATCAGCGTCTACATTTCTACCTGCTTCTCCAAGGTATGCAGCTGCTTTTAATCCTGCAAATCTAACAGCTCTTTCATGATCATGTTGCTTAAGTCCATCTCTAGGTTGAATTACTAAAACAATATTATTTGTTTTTGAGAATGGTGTATAGTCTGCACCAGTTCCAGTCATATCAATAATACCTTCTTGGAATGCTACAACTTTACCAGTAGTAACAACTGCTGCACCCTTTAGTACATTTGTTCTTCCTGACCCAACTTCATCTACCTTTGATAATACTCCAGGAAAAATTCCACCTGGACCTTCAGCCTTAACTCTTGGCTCTATTACGTCCTTAACTGGTGTAATCCTAACACTTTCACCTGGTCTTGCCAACTCTACTTCTACACTTTTAATGTTTTCATCATCACTTATAGCTGCGATAAGCTCTTCCTTGTTGACAAATAGAATTCCCTTGTCTACTTTTGTTTTATCACCAAACTGAACATCTTTAATGATAATATTCCCTATTTCTAGGCGCATAGAGTTCACCTCCCCTTAATATTTCACTTACGATATTATTTATTGTAACCTTAAAAAACCGGTTCTATAACCTGCTTTCTAAGTCGGTTACCTAAGTAAGCCTATTGAGAATTAGATGTATTTTTGAATCATAGCTTCTATATTAGCTGGTGTAGCATCATCTTTTACTAATTCATCAATCTTTTGACCATCTTTATACACTGCTATTACTGGTAAACCTAGTATCTTTTGAGAAATTGCAAGTCTTCTTGCCTTACCTGTGTCTAAGCTTGTGAACTTCATTTTCCCTTCATATTTCTCTGCAAGCTCGTGAACGTGTGGCATTAACGCCTTACATGGCTCACATCCCTCGCTCCAGAAGTCTACTAACACATGACCTTCTGCCTTAAGTACTTCCATTTCAAAAGTTTCTTTATCAACTGCTAACATGAAAATCCCTCCTTGTATTTTTTATTTAAAGCTTATTATTCTTCAAAAGCATTCTCTATATATTTCTCTGCTTGGGTAGCAGCTATAGCTCCATCTGCAGTTGCAGTAACTACTTGTCTTAAAGATTTTACTCTACAATCTCCAGCTGCAAATACACCTGGAATATTAGTATTCATATTATCATCTGTTGGTATGTATCCATTTTCCATACTTATTGTACCTTCAAAAAGTGATGTTACTGGGTCATATCCTACAAAAACAAATACTCCAAAAGTACCATCATCTTCATCAGCAACTATTTCTGTTATCTCGCCAGTTACTCTGTTTTCAAGAACCATTGATTCTAATATACCATCACCTTTGATTTCTTTAACTACTGAATTCCATATGAAGTCTATTTTTACATTTTTGAAGGCCTTTTCTTGAATAGACTTAGCTGCCCTAAGCTCGTCTCTCCTATGAACTATAGTGACCTTTCTAGCAAATTTAGTTAAAAACATTGCTTCTTCTACTGCTGAATCTCCCCCACCAATTACATATACTTCAAAATCAGTAAAGAAATCAGCATCACATGTTGCACAATATGAAACGCCCTTTCCTGTAAGCTCTTTTTCCCCTGGACAACCCATTGGTCTTGGTTTAGCACCGGTTGCAATTATTATTGATTTTGCATGGTATTCACCTTTAGTTCCTTTAATAACTTTAATCTTATCATGCAACTGTACTTCTTTTACTTCGTCTAATACCCTCTCTGCACCAAATTCATCGCACTGCTCTACCATTCTAGCAACTAGAGATGGTCCTGAAGCATTCTCACCTGAACCTGGATAGTTAGCAACTTCTTCTGTAGTAACTATTTGGCCACCTGCTTTTTCTCTTTCTAAAATAAGAGTTTTCATTTTAGCTCTTGCTGCATATAATCCTGCTGCTAGGCCTGCAGGACCTGCTCCGATTATTATCGTATCATATAAGCTATTTGTCATTTTATCCACTCCTTCATATGTAATTTTCATACCCATAAAACATTAAGGTTAACATTGTTGACTTGGTACTTGTGACCTATTATAAAGCGAGAATTACTTTGTCTAGTTAAAGTTAACCTAACTATGGGTGTTTTATACAAACTAGATAATATTACTTAATACATTTTCAATAAGGGACAAATCCACAGTTTGAAAATCAACAAGCGCAACATTATTCCAGTCAGGTATCGGTCTATTGTTTATAAATTTTCTAGTAGTTACTATAGCACTTTCAATAAGAGACAAAGAGTTCATATTTAAGTTTTGTTTATCTTTTGCAATTAGAATTGTTCTATAGGGTGTTTCATTAGGCTTTATACTACCTGCTAGAGGATGAGACAGAAGTTCATGTCCTAAATGAATTTTATCTCTTACCATTTCAAGTACTTGAAGGCAATTTATATCAAAGAATTGTATTTCATATGTAGTTTCAAACCTTTCTTTTATCAGTGGATTGTTTGTGATAATCAGTTTGTCCATAAGTTCCACCCCTTAAGTTCTAAAATTTATAACAAAAAAAACAGAATAGAAGTAACATTATTATGTGCCCCTCTACTCTGTTCTAAACCTGAGAGATTCTTCTTTTTTCAAAGAGTTGCTCCTTCGGTGCCATAGGCTTTCCAGAGAACTGTCCAAATACGGTCCTTTTGCCTGAGAGTTTCTCCATAAATGGCAAATTTATGACTTACTCCTTCGGCGCCAATTAAATTGGTCTCTTCCGCATTCTTCATTCAGCCTTATTATTTTATTGAATTGTTAAATAAAAATCAATCTTCTCATTTCAAGACCATTATATAACATAAATATTTTGTATACAATACCTATTTTCATCTTTTTATAATAAAATTTCTTACATATCTTTAACATTTGTTATATTTCTACAAACACTTCATAGTACATAGCTACTATTTTATTGCATCTAAAATATACATTGCAATATTTGATGAGTGGTCTGATATTCTTTCAAGATTACTTATTAAATCAAGGAATATAATACCAGAGCTTGGCTCACAAGACTGAGTATTTAATCTATCTATATGGGATTGTCTATAATGTTTCTCCATCATATCAACTTCTGCCTCTATGGTAATTACCTCTTCAGCTATTCTTGCATCAGCAGTTTTAAATGCCAATAAGGATTTGCTAAATCCATCATCTACTTTATCAAACATAATATGCAACTCATCAATAGCATTATCTGTAAACCAATGCTTATTATCTATTCTATCTTGACATAACTCTGCTATATTTTCCGAATGATCTCCTACACGTTCTATATCGTTAATTGCATGGAATAAAGTATTTACAGTAGCATGTTGCTCATCTGTAAGTGGTGCGTTAGAAAGTTGAACTAAATACTTAGTTATATCTCTTTCAATGGAATTTATCCTTTTCTCTTCTTCAAACACCTTCTTAACTAGCTTCTCATTCTTTGTATAGAAGGCCTCAGTAGCAGTTCTAAAGTTTTCTTTAACTATTTTTCCCATTCTCAATACTTCCTTACTTGCTTGACCTACAGCTATAGAAGGAGTCTCGATAATTCTTGGGTCTAGATACTTTAAGCCTTGAACATTTTCTTCGTCTTCTCCACTAATTAGTTTTTTAGCTGCTAAAACTAATAATCCTGCAAATGGGAATTGTATAACTACATTGATTATATTAAATAATGAGTGCGCATTTGCAATCTGTCTTTGTATATTATTTGGCGAAAATCTCATAACTAGAGCTTCAATAGGATTACTTAATACAAACATAAAAATAAGAGTTCCTATAACGTTAAAAAGAAAATGCATAAGAGCTGCTCTTTTAGCTGTTTTATTAGCACCAATGCTTGATATAAGTGCTGTTGTCGTAGTACCTATATTTTCACCAAAAAGAATAGGAAGTGCTATATCAATAGTAATAAGTCCTTGACTAGCAAGTGCAAGCAACAATCCTATAGAAGCACTACTACTTTGTACTATAGTAGTCAACCCGAATCCTACTAGGATTCCTAAAAATGGATTTTTAAGACTAGTAATTATATCAGAAAAAACTGGAGAATCAGCTAATGGTTTTAGATGGCTTGACATAAAATCCATACCTATAAAAAGAATACCAAATCCAATAAGTATTTCAGCAATCTCTTTATTCTTTTTCTTAGATGAAAATAGCCAAATTGCCACACCTATGGCTACTACAATAGGTGCAAAATCACTTAACTTAAAGGCTATGAGCTGTGCTGTTACCGTAGTTCCTATATTAGCACCCATTATTACGCCTATTGCTTGATTTAATGTCATTAAACCAGCGTTTACGAACCCTATTACCATTACAGTTGTTGCACTACTACTCTGTACAACCATAGTTACTACGGTACCAACAATTACTCCCATAAATCTGTTACTTGTTAATACTTCTATAAGATTCTTTAGTTTCTCTCCTGCAGCTTTTTGAAGGCCTGTCCCCATAAGATTCATTCCATATAAGAATAATCCAAGTCCTCCTATTACACCAAAAGCAATTTGCATAGTAAACCTCCTGTTTTTTAAAAATTCATTTAACAATAGTGGTTAAAAACTGAAATTATCAAATGAGTTTTGGAAAATTTAGTTGCCTTAAAGCCTCGTAAATTATTATTGCAACAGAATTTGAAAGGTTTAAGGATCTAGCTCTTTTATCTTCTGTCATAGGTATTCTCATAGTTCTTTCTGGATATTTAGCAAGAATATCCTTTGGCAATCCTGCTGTTTCTTTTCCAAATAACAAAAAAGCCCCATCCTCAAAATTAAAATCTGAATAACTTTGATGACCTTTCGTTGTCACAAAATAAAACTTGCTTACATCATTTTTTTGAAAAAATTCCTCTAGGTTTTCATAAATGTACAAGTCTAGTAAACTCCAATAATCTAGTCCTGCTCTTTTCAAATACTTGTCCTCTATTGAGAAACCTAATGGTTTTACTAGATGTAGTGAAGAACCTGTTGCAGCACAAGTTCTAGCAATATTACCTGTATTCTGTGGGATTTCTGGCTCAACCAATACAACATTTAGTGGCATTATCTAACCTCCTACACTAACATTCATAACTAGAATGTCATTAATACCAACTTATAAAGTTTACTAATCTTTTTTTATAAAGTCAATTATTAAAATTGTCAATTTTACCTTTCCCACTAATATCCAATATAAGCATCATTTTCATATCAGGCATTGATGTTTCATAATTTATTATTGTTATATTTTTATTAATCCAAATATAATTAATATCCTTACCCTCAACTATGCTACTACTTACAATTTCCGTAGAAAGTCCATTCTCGTAGAAACTTGCACATGAATTTCCTATAATAAGCTTTGCTAATTGAAAAATAGTATCCTTTACTTCTTTGTCAATATCTATTGCTAAAATACCCTTCGTATATCTATGATATATAACTTTGGCAAGTTCACTTGAGATATTCATTATGATTTGTCCTGAAACTATTCCTGAAAAGCTTCCAATTATTGATATCCCATCATAAAGCACAGTTTCAGATGAATTATAAACTTTTTCATCTAAATCTATAGATACAAATTGTTTAAAAATTTCCTTAGTATTTCTGTTAAACATATGAACAAACTCAGTATTTGAAATTATTATCACCTCAAGGTAGTCAATTTAATTGAAAAGGTCTAATCATTTTACTTACAAGATATATTATTCTTTACCTTAAATCTATTTATTCTTATTATAAATAGATTCGATTATATTTGCATACTGTACTCTAAGCCTTCACAATAAGCCTATTATATATTTTTCTTAGATTTTCTTAGTAGAAATATAAAAAACGGGCCACCAAAAAGAGCTGTAATTATTCCAACAGGTATTTCAGTTGGTGAGATAATAGTTCTAGCTAGTGTATCCGCAAAAACCATAAATATACCACCTACAAGCATTGATGTAGGGATAAGAATCCTATGGTCAGGTCCAACAATCATTCTTACTATATGTGGTATTATGAGTCCTACAAAGCCAATTATTCCACTTACTGATACTGCAATTGATATAATAAATGAACAAATAGTCAGTATAATTACCTTTATTCTCTCTACATTAATACCTAAGTTTTGTGCGGACTCTTCTCCTAAAAGCATAATATTTAAATCCCTCGAGAAAAAATTAATTATAATCATAGATAATATCATTGGTATTGAAATAGAGGCAAGTTGATCCCAGCCTTTACCCGAAAAACTACCTAAAGTCCAATATATTATTTTTGTCATATCCTTTGTATATATCACCATAAGAAAAGATAGTATAGCTGTCAAAAATTGGCCTACAGCAATTCCAGACAATAGTAATATAGTAACTGGAACCTTGTTCTTCACCTTGGAAATCCAATATACCAAAAATGTGGATGAAATAGCACCAATAAAAGCTCCTATAGATATTGAAGATGCTCCAAGGACTGTCCATGTTATATTTAAGGTGATTATTAGCCCTGCTCCTAAAGCAGCTCCTGAAGATATTCCAATAACATAAGGATCTGCCATAGGATTCTTAAATATACCTTGAAATACCGCTCCTACTCCAGCTAATGCAGCACCTACAATAACACCCATCAAAACCCTAGGAATTCTTACATTAAGTATAATGTTTTCATATGAGCTTGGCATGTAGGATATATCTATATTGTTCCCAACTATGGGCACTTTAGAAATCACAATCCTAAAGGTATCTATAAGTTTAATATTTGCAGATCCTATAGTAGAAAATACAATAATGCTAAATAATAAAGCTATTACACATATGATTATAATAGAGCTCCATTTTTGCTTATCTACTGGTTTATTCTTCATACTAATCCCTACTTATACTTTACTTGAAAAGCTCAGGATATATGCTCTTTGCTACAATTTCAAGCCCATCAACTATTCTTGGACCAGGTACTGATATTAATGAGTCTAAAATATATATCCTATTATTTTTTATTGCGCTTATTTCGCTATATCCAGGTCTCGCTTTTACTGATTCAATAGTTTTCGTTTCAAGGTCTTCAGACATTAAGTACACATCTGGATCTCTTTCGATAAGTTGTTCTAGGTCAAATTGAGCATATGCTCCTTCTGCATCACTAGCTATGTTCTCTCCACCAGCTAATCTAATGATTTCATCTATAAATGATCCTGGACCTGCTACTTGTAATGGTTCATCCCAAATTTCGAAAATTACCTTTGCTTTGTTTTCAACACTACTTATTTTGTTGATTATATGGTCTTTTTTCTTTATCATATCTTCAGTTACAGTCTTTGCTTGTAACAAATGATTTGTAATTTGCCCAATATCCTCCATAAGTTTAATAACTTCATCTACTGATTCAGGCTGATATCCAAGTACAGCTATACCAGCGTCTCTTAACTGCTTATTTGCATCATCCTTACCAGGACCATATTGTATAACAACATCTGGATCTAGCTCTAATATTTTTTCTATGTTTAAATTAAATGCATCTCCAACTCTTTCCTTTGTTGACGCCTCTTCTGGATAATTGCAATAAGTTGTTACCCCAACGATTTCCTTGTTAAGCCCTAATGCAAATAAAATTTCTGTATGGCTAGGTGCAAGGGAAATTATTTTAGTAGGTTGTTTTTCTATTATTACTTTATTTCCAAAGTCATCCTCTACCTCCATAGGATAAACACCTTCATTTTCCTCTCTTGTTAAAGGATTATCTTCATTGACTTTTGGTTCATCTCCTTTTATTCCACATCCAGTTACAAGTATTAGAACCATTGTAAGTATTAGTGCAATAGCTGTAGTTTTTTTCAATATGTTACTCATAGACTTTCTCCTCTCATAGTAAAGTTCTAAATCCTTGATACATCTAAATAATAGCAAAACAGAAGCTTTTATACAAGACAATATCTGTTTATTCCACTATTTATAAATAACTTGCTCCCAATAGAGTTATGCTAGTGTTCTTGCTACTAAAACTTTTTCTTACCATTTCAACCTTCCCATTTTTCTCTGCAAAAAAAACAAGTACTTCATAATTTTTATCGTTCTCTGCTTTTATTTCCAGCTCTAGCTTCTCTTTTCCTTTTGAACTCAACATTACCCAATTTAAGTTCTCACCTATTTTCTTTGAAATTAGGTTTTTCGCATTTAAACTTCCACTTATCTTTAAATCTTTTTCTTTATCAGCAAAATGTATTTTGCTTATAGAACCATCTTTTACAATGATGCTATACATATAATCTGAGCCAGTTACTCCTTTAGAGTCTTTTTTTGGAACATCTGGTCTCATTAGTATTGAAGCTAATATATCCTTTGTTTTTTTTAATATATCTCCATGATTTGAATTTAAATAATAGTTCTTGCTATAGACTGATTCAGCACTACTCATTGTTATAGTGCCATCTCCGTAAGGCATGGATATGGAATAGATTGGCTTTCCATCAAACCACTTATTTAAACCATCTCCATTTCTATCTACACAGATAATATCAGTTGTTTCCAAGCCAGTACCAATTATGTGATATGGTAATACGCCTCTACTAAATACTAAATGCTTAGTCCTATTAATTTGATTTAAATGCTTATTTACTGATTCCATTTGGGTAATAGCTACTGGTTTTTTTATTCCCCCCTTATCATCATAAAATAAGTAGTTTCCATATTCATAGCTAGGAAGTAGTTCTTCAGCAACTGGGAATAGCTCTCTTAACATGGTAACATCGCCTATTTCACCATATAGAAACCTATATATCCATAAAAATCCAATTTTCAGCAGTTGGAAAATTATATTTTTTTCTAATTTATCATAGGGCATCTGCCCTCCACTCCAGAAGTAATATGCATTTACTGCACCTGAGTTTGGTGTTCCTATCATTATTAGATTTCTTATATCTCCATTATACAAAGCCCCCTGTATATAGGTCCTAGCTACTAATCCCCCTAGACTGTGTCCTATTACATCTACTTTGTCCATCCTTGTTACTCTTTTAGCTTCTTCTATTTTAGGTATTAAGTATTTTTCTGTGTTATATTCACAACCCTTTCTCCAGTCGTAATAGGCTATAAATAAATCCTCTCCTTCTTTATACCCTAATTCTTTTAAGATATCTATTAATGGCCTATATACATGCTCTGCCATACCAAAGCTGAATTTGCCAGTTCCAGGCAATATATCATCACCAAGCGAACCAAATAGACCTGGCAAAAGTACTATAGGTAATTTATCTAAGCTTTTATTTTCATAATAATAATACATATAAATCCCACCTTTAAAATATTTTATTATATAATATGTGGGACTTATTCCTAAGTGAAAGAAAAAACCTGACAAATTAGTGTCAGGAATAAGTTGAATGTTCAACAAATAAAAAGGTGTTCGTTCACGGTTAACTGTCATGCTATGTCAGCTTATTTGTTGTATGCAATATAGTATAATATATTTCCATTACCTTCTTTTTCAATTATGCTTAAACCTTCAAGTTTTAGGAGTTTTACTTTGGCCTCTATACCTCCACCATATCCTACTAGCTCTCCACTGCTACCGATAACTCTATGACATGGTACAACTATAGATACAGGATTTCTGTTATTAGCCATACCAACTGCTCTAAACCCCTTTTCTCTTCCTACTGCTACTGCAATATCTTTATAAGTTCTTACTTCCCCATAGGGTATTTTAAGTAATTCCTTCCAAACTGATATCTGAAAAGGTGAACCATTTAAATCTAGAGGCAAATCAAAGTTCTTAAGTTTTTCATCCAAGTAAAGGCTAATTTGCCTACTATAGTCTGAATTTGCTCCATTATGTTCAGTTACAATATTGTAGGTTTTTTTAAGACTTTCAATAAAATCCTCTCTTCTTATTGCAAAATCAAGTTTTGCAAGTCCTTTGCTAGTATAGCCAATCCACAATTGGCCTAAAATTGATTCCATGCTTTCATAATAGATTTTCATTTCACTCATCGCTTTCTTTCCCTTTTGCTAAAAGCCACTGTTCTCTAGCTAATTTCTCTATTCTTGGATTAGATTTAACTAATGGATTCGAAACAGTTTTTCCGAACCAAGAGACTGCCTCCTTATTTCTGCCTAATCTTCTATGTAGTTCTCCTATTAAATATCCAAGAGTAATTTCATCAGTAGATAATGATAGTAAATCCTCTTTATAAAATGCCTGTTCAAAAAGTTCTAATGCATTTTGCAAAAATCTTTTTTCCTCTTCGCTTTTTTTTGCTCTATAAAACCAAGCAATCTTTAGTGAAATATTCCCTAATTCATAATATTTTAATCCTGTTAGCTGCCCACAATAAAGAGCTAACATATAGCATTGTATTGCTTCATCGTCAGTTCTAACTCCAGAATAATCTCTTTCCTTCCACTTTGCTGAAACTTCTTTCATTATTAATTCTTTTGAAGCAGGTCTAAGATTATTAAAGCTACTTTCCATTGCAGAATAACCACATTTAGGACATACAAAAACCTGATACTTTATAGGGTTTTCGCTTTTGTAGTAGTTCATAAAGTCGCCATCAACTCTCTCTACTCGAACCTTTGTAGTCCTCATTTTATTAGTAGTAAATTGATTTCTACATGCTGGACAATTTACCTTTTTAATATACAAAGCATCTACTTCCATTTTTGCACTCCTTTCTTTTCTGCCAATTGTACTCTGATCAGCTTTTCCAATACACATCTACTTTGTCATTATCTCTTAATTCCTGGGTATACTCTGCCTTAGCCCCATTTATACTTAAAACGAGCTCCCCTTGAGGCTTGGTTAGGTTTATATCTATATAGTCAAAAATATCAACAAAAATAAAACTTGCCTTATGGTGATGTATTTCTGTTTCTTCTCCGTTTACTATTAATTTCAATATATTACTTGTATCTTGTTTTAAGTTTGATTCATTTGCATTAATAGTTTCTTTAATTTCAATAATATCATCGTTTTGCAGCCTATAATCTCCCTTTAAAAGGCTTTTACCCTTATATGCAAGGTGCATATTGCCATTAATGCTCAGATGATCTAACAACTCACTAATATACTTTATTTCCTTTAATTCTATTTTGTCTCCATCTTTTATCCTAATGTCATTAGATATAGTCTCATTATTTACCTTGATCTCTAGAACCAAGTTAATGTACTTATTATTTACCACTATTCTTCTATTAAAATCAATACAATCAGATAACATAGCTTCTGCAATTGCACCTTGAGTGGCTTCAATGACTTTTACATTGTCTCCATTCTTTAACTTTTTCTCAAGACTAACCAATTGTTCATTTACATAAATTTGAGCTGGCTCGCCAGCTTGTCCAAATGCTTTTTTTCCCTCTCCATTTAAATAGTATGATATGCTTTCACCTCTCTTAGGTATAAGCCTTCTTGGATTAAAGCCAATAAATGCTAAGGCATCTGAAACTCTTATGATTTTGGTATTAAATAGCTTCATCTTCTGATCATTAACCTTTATTTCAATAAAATCTCTGTGTGTATTATTTAGGGCATAGTAGCCTATACCAATTGGAGTAATAGCATCTGGTCCACTTAGTTGGTCTGGAATGTTGCTAACATTTTCAATAATGCTAGTATTTCTTACTACTACTCTTTCCTTTTGAATTCCAAGATTATCTGCGATATATTCATTAAGCCTTGGTAGCTGACTTCCTCCGCCAACTAAAAATACTGCACTAGGTGCCTTTTCATTAAACTCTAAAATTTTTAATGCAATTTCCTTGGCAATAATATTAATCGTGCTATCTATACTATCTAAAATCTCATCTGTTTTGACTTCATGTTCAATTCCGACAATATCCATGAATTTATGTTCTTCTTTAGAGCTTAATCCTATTTTTAATCTTTCAGCCGCATCAAAATCTAATAAATAAGCCTTTGCTATATTTTCTGTTATTTCATCTCCTGCAACTGAAGCCATAGCATACGCAACAATAGTGCCATCTCTTGATATTGCAATATCGGACGTCCCTGCTCCTATATCAACCAAAGCTATATTTAGAAGTCTTAAACTTTTCTTTACTGCTATATTAATAGCGGCAATTGGCTCTAATGTTAGATTTACTACCTCAAGCCCAACTCTATCCATTACTGTGTACAAGCTATCCACAACTGTATATGGTAAAAATGTAGCTAATATATCTACACCTATTCTATTACCCCTATGACCTTCAAGATTCTCCATAAAGTTTCCATCTAAATAGTAATTAACAACAGTATATCCTACACAATAATATCTATTATCCTCTGCTTTTGTACTTTCATCTAATGAACCTTGTGCTGACTGTATTGCTTCCATTTCCAAACTTTCAACTAATCTTGAATCTATTTCCACACTTGAATCTGCTTCAATTTCTAATCTTGCTCTATGAGTTTTTAATGCTCTCCCTGCAGCTGCAATAGCAACTTTTTCTAATTTAACATTTAATTTTTCTTCGAGTCTTACTTTAACCCTTCTAACTACATCTGCAACACTATTAATATCATGTATCTGTCCATCATACATATTCCTTTTATCATGCTCGATTATTTCACTTGCTAGGATCTTAAAGTTATTATCATACAGCTCTCCAACTATTCCAATGACTGTTCTTGTCCCAATATCTAAGGAAAATATTTTATCATTTATATTTATCACATCCATTGGTCAAAACTCCACCCTTTAACATAATTTTTTGTACTAAATATGCTATTCTCCATTTATGCTTTATTTCCTCTAAATTTGTCAATTTTTCGTTTTGTGTTTTATATTTTTTTAAAATATAAACAGTAATCTGTCAAAGAACATTCATGACATAAAGGCCTTCTAGCCTTGCAAATACGCCTTCCATGAAATATTATAAGATGATGAGCCCTAGACCATTGGTTTTCCTCTATATTAATCATCAAATCTTCTTCCGTATCATGAACGTTGCTACTATCAGCTAGTCCAATTCTATTGGAAACTCTGAATACATGAGTATCTACAGCTATGGCATTTTGTCCAAAGGCATTACTTATTACAACATTGGCTGTTTTTCTACCTACGCCAGGAAGCCTCACTAGGTCTTCTCTTTGAGATGGTACTTTAGAACTATATTCATTAATAAGCATCTCACAAAGTTTTAAAATGTTTTTACTCTTTGTCCTATAAAAGCCAATACTTCTTATTTTCTCACCTAACTCTTCCTCTGTCAGCTTTAAAAAATCCTGGGGAGTCTTATATTCCTTAAACAGTTCTCTAGTAACTATATTTACTCTTTTATCAGTGGATTGGGCAGATAAAAGTGTAGCTATCAATAGTTCAAATGGGTTCGTATGATCAAGCTCACAAGTAGCATCGGGATAAGTATCCTCAAGAATCCTAAGCACTTCTTTTATTTTCTTTCTATCTAGTATATTTTTCATAATAATACCGTCCTTTATAGTATTTCAATCTGATGGTCTATGATTTCTACTCTACCATCACCTTCTATAAACCTAAGCACATTAGAAATAATTTGATTAGCATGTATTGAATCGTTTGTAACACATGCAAATCCAATTTCAGAGCTCTTCCATGTATCATTTAAGTCAACTTCTGCAATTGATACGTTAAATCTAGACTGCACTTTTCCTATTATACTCTTAATAACATGTCGCTTATCTTTTAGTGAATTTGATTCATATATCATTAGGTCAACAGAGCATGCTCCTATTATCATTGTTCCTCACCTCATATGAAAATATTAATCTTTAGGTTAATTATATAGGATGATAATATTTATATACATAATTATTTATTATACCATCAAGAAAAAGAAAAACCCTACTACTTTAGATTTAAAGTTAATAGGGTCAAACATTTGTCTTCTACCAAATATAAATTATATTTCAAAATATCCTATAGCCTTATATCCATTAGGTATATTATATTTATCTATGTCTAATACATCTAACTTCCACTTACCATATATACCTTCTTCCTGTGCTGCTTTTTCTAAATATAGCATTACAATACCTGCATCAAGATGGTGGTATACATCTTTATCTAAAATAACTAGCACAATTCTATCATCATCTAATATAAACCTCCACGGCTGTAAATTCCCCCAAGATGGTGCTAGTTTTGAGTAATATAAAATATTTGCAACACCTCTAGCTTCTAAGCTATTTGCTGTACACGGTTTTCCCCACTGTCCATCAAATATTACTTCTTCTACTCCAAGCCTGCCACTTTTTGTTGATGTGTCTGTCTTAAATAACCCCTTATACCTAAATCCTATAGCGATTAGTGCAACAGGAGCAAACCCTATATCTATATTTTGAGTTTCTGATAACTCTTTTTCATCTTCAATGGTTAACCAACAAGTTCCAAGTCCTTTATTCCATGCCTTTAATCTTATGTTTTCCATTACATAGGCACTATTTTCAACATAACCATTAAATGGTTTCGATGAAATCAATACATAATGAGGTGCTTCAATCATTTTTCCAAAATATCCAGCTTTCCCCGAAAGTGAATCATACATACTTTGTCCATCCTTTATAAAAGTGATGATTACATCATCTCTTTTACCTGCTAATAAATCTTCCTTTGAATCTATGATAATTTCTTCAACTGTGCTACTTAATACTTCTTCTTTCTTAAAATCTCTTACAGTACTGATATCCTCAATTATCTTTGTATACTTCATAACTAACCTCCATTATCAAAATATCACTTTTCGTACAAAACCCTTATCCTATAGATATCCAGTTATTATGGATTAAACCAAAATTATAGATTAATACATAGTCTTGCAACACAAATTAAGAAAAAGATGCAGGTTCCCCTGCATCCTCTGCAATCTGTCTACTTAAGAATATTCATTTCCTTACCAACTTTTTCGAATATTGCCACAGCTCTATCTAATTGCTCTTCTGTATGTCCTGCTGTAACCATACATCTAAGTCTTCCTGTTCCCTTAGGTACAGTTGGGAATACTATTCCTGATACGAATACACCATTTTCAAATAATTTTTTACTAAATTCCATAGTTTTTGCTTCATCACCAATTATAACTGGAGTTATTGGAGTTTCACTGTGTCCAGTATCGAAACCAAGTGCCCCAAGTTTTTGTTTAAAGTGCTTTGCATTTTTCCAAAGTCTATCTGTATATTCTGTAGTTTCCATTAACATAGTAATTGCCTCTATAATAGCTCCTGCTGATGCTGGTGTTAATGAAGTACTAAATAGTATTGGTCTTCCTCTATGGTTCAACCACTCTTGCATAGTTTTGCTGCCTGCAACATATCCACCAATTACACCTATTGCTTTTGAAAGGGTACCAATAGTAAAGTCCACTCTTCCGTGAAGTCCAAAATGGTCAACTGTTCCTCTTCCGCTTTCACCTAAAACTCCTGAGCCATGAGCATCATCAACATATGTCATAGCCTCATATTTTTCAGCTAGTTCTACGATTTCTGGAAGCTTAGCTATATCTCCATCCATACTAAACACACCATCAGTTATAATAAGTATGTTTCTATATTTATCCCTGCTATCCCTCAACACTTGCTCTAGGCTGTCCATATCTGAATGCTTATAGATAGTTTTGTCAGCTCTACTTAATCTTGAACCATCTATAATGCTAGCGTGATTTAGTTCATCTGATATTATAATATCACCTTTTTCAGTAACTGCTTGAATAGTACCTGCATTGCAGTTAAATCCTGATTGATAAACCATTGCTGCTTCTTCTCTTTTAAATTTTGCAAGTAATTCTTCTAATTTTTCATGTATATCCATATTACCTATAATTGTTCTAACTGCTCCTGCACCTGCTCCGTATTTCTCTATAGCTTCTATTGATGCTTTTTTTAATCTAGGATGGTTTGCAAACCCTAAATAGTTATTTGAAGAAAGGTTGATTACTTTTTTTCCATTTAGTATAACTTCTGCTTCACTAGCTCCTTCAAGAATAGGAAGCTTTCTGTAAACCCCTTGGTCCTTTAACTCTTGTATTTTTTCTTTTAAAAATACTAAATCATGAATGTTACTCATCTTATACCCTCCCTAAATTTTATGATCTTATAAATCGGAACAAGTTAGAAATACAATTCGAATATACACTCACGGTTTCACATAATAATATTCACTAGGTAATCCAATTGCATTTCTTAAAGTTTTATATCTTTATAAAAAATAGTTATGCTATAAAAATTACTACATAAAAATCAATTTTCCTCTATTTAAGTCTTTTTTTTAACAAGTATTTTTTAATTATCTATTTCCTTCATTCAATTAGCTTTTCCATTTCTGTAACAACTTCTAAGTTCTTTTCATTGGATAGCCTTTCCTTTACTAGATTTACTCCCTCTTCTTTATCAATTTTAATAAGTGCCCAGGCAGCATATTCCCTAATCATTGGACTTTCATCAGTCAGTACATTCTTTAGTAAGCCAATAGAATTTTTATCGTTCATATTGGCTAGAGCAATAATTGCATTTCTCTTTAGTAGATTTTTACCTCTCCAAGCTCCCGACATAGAGCCATATTTTTCTTTAAATTCTTTGTTAGAAATTGTCAAAATTTCCTCTATATCAACATTTCCATTTGTCATCTTAGGAATAAAATCGGTTGTGATACCTTTTCGTATTTGCTTGTTCTTAGGGCAAACCTGTTGACATATATCACAACCATAAATATGTGTACCCATCTTTACTCTTAATTCATAAGGTATTCTGTCCTTTATTTGAGTCAAGTATGAAATGCATCTTTTAGTATTGATAGCGTATCCTTCTTGTATGGCGCCAGCTGGACAGGCGTTTATACAGAGTTTACATTCTCCGCATTTTTCTTCTACCTCCTGATCATCCTCTAAGTCTAAATCTGTTAATATATATCCTAGAAAAACAAATGATCCGTACTCATCATTTATTATAGAACAATTTTTTCCGTACCATCCTATACCAGCTTTCTTTGCAATTTGCCTATCTATTAATGGAGATGTATCTACACAAATAGTATATTTAAAATCTACAATCTTCTTAATTTCATCAACTAAACCTTCCATTTTGTTTCTTAAGACTTTATGATAATCTTCTCCCCATGAGGATTTAGATAATATCCCCTGCCATTTATTGTTCTTAATTGGTGTTTTCATGTAATCAATATTATATGAAATTCCTATAGCTATGATTGTCCTACTTTCTGGCATCAAAAGAGCAGGATCTGTTCTTAAGGAAGTATCCTTTTCTTCAAATTCTGTATCATATCCCTTTTCTTTTCTTTCTTTTAAGAATTGGACCATTTTTTCTAGCTTTTCTGAATTTGTAAACCCTATTAGATCAATTCCTACTTCTTTTGATTTATATGTAATATATTGCTTAAAGTCCATAAAAACCCTTCCTCACTTACTTGCGTTGTCTTCATAATGCACTGCTAAGCTTTCAATACCGCCTATTGGCCAAACCTTTGTTATTGCCTTACCTCTAAGATTCTCCATAGGTACAAAACCAAATACTCTACTATCATTGCTATTATCTCTATTATCTCCTAAGACATAAACATATCCTTCCGGAACCATTCCTTCTAAAAGCTTAAAGTCCTTTTTATCAGATTTATTAATATTAATGTAATTCTCAGCAACAGGTCTACCATTAATATACAATAAATTATCCTTTATCTCAAAAAAATCTCCTGCTACTCCAATGATTCTCTTAATGAAAAATTCATGCTCCCTACCTTCAATTGGAGGATTAAATATGACTACATCCCCTCTTGAGGGTTTTTCAAAAAGATATGATATCTTATTTACTAGTATTCTATCATTATCCTTAATAGTATTCATCATGGATTCACCACTTACAACTGTGAGCCCCACTATATAACCTTCAACAAAAAAGAATAATGACAATAATAGTATACCTATTTTGCATACTTTAATTATATTATAAAAAACACTATTAGTCATTCCTTCACTTCCCATCCAAATAATAACTTCTAAATAATCTATATAATTAGTAGTATTGCTATTTTTTTGATTTTTATAGCATACTAACTTACTTATACAAAAATCTTTGTAAATTATTATTCATGGACAGTGTGAAAAATACTAACTTTTTATTAATTTATTTTTTATGGCCTCTATTTTTCTTTAAACCAAAGCCCCATATTAGTTGTGTCATTAGTACAATAAATAACATATTTTAATATAAGACCCATTATGAAGATTAGGAGGACCATCTATTATGCTTTTTAAAAATAGACTTTCCATAGATAATGTTAGAAAAAACATTGTTGGTATAGATAAAAAAGTGATGCTTAGGGATGAAAGAAAAGCAAACTATATATGTTTTGATAATGCTGCTAGCACACCTACATTATTACCTGTATTAAGTACAGTAAATAAATTTCTAGAGTGGTACTCAAGTATACACAGAGGTACAGGATATAAATCAGTAATATCTACATATGCATATGATGATTCAAGAAGAATAGTTGCTGATTTTTTAAATGCTGACTTTAAAAAAAACACTGTAATATATGTTAAAAACTCCACTGAAGCTATAAACAAGCTGTCTTATAGGCTACAGCTAAATAAAGAAGATATTGTTATTTCTTCTCTTATGGAACATCATTCAAATGACTTGCCTTGGAGAGGCAAATGCAAAACTCTATTTATAAATGTACTTAAAGATGGAAAATTAGATATAGATGATTTAGAAAAAAAGTTAATCACAAATAAAGGAAAGGTAAAGCTTGTAACTGTTACAGGATGTTCCAATGTTACTGGATATATTAACGATATTCATCAAATTGCAATTTTAAGCCATAAATATGGTGCAAAAATTCTAGTAGATGCTGCACAGCTTGCCCCACATCGCACTATAAATATGAAGGGCTATAGATCTGATGATTATTTAGATTTTGTAGTATTGTCTGGACACAAACTATATGCTCCATTTGGTATTGGGGTACTTGTAGGTCCTAAATCAACCTTTCAGATTGGTGAACCAGAATATACAGGAGGTGGTACAATAATCAGTGTTTCACAAAATAACATCTACTATTCTGCTCCTCCAGAAAGAGAAGAGGCTGGTTCTCCCAATATAGTTGGGGCTGTTGCTTTAGCTGTAGCAATCAAATCCATAAACGAAATAGGAATGAACAATATTAAAGAGCATGAGATTCAACTAACTAAATATTTTCTAGAGAAGATAAGAAAGATACCTGGAATAAAGATCTATTCTAACGCTAAAGAAGCTTTAGTGCCACAGACGGCAGGAGTTATATCCTTTGATATCCAAGGCTTGTCTCATTCACTCTTGGCATCCTTGCTCGCTTATGAAGGTGGTATAGGGGTGAGAAATGGCTGTTTTTGTGCCCACCCTTATGTCCATAGACTGCTAAATCTTTCGTCTGAAGAAATTCGCAAACAACAGCAGGATATCATATTTGGTAGACTTAAGAATGTGCCTGGTCTTGTGAGGGTGAGTTTTGGAATGTATAATACAATCCAGGAAATTGACATATTTATAGATGTATTAACTCATATAATTGAAAATAAAAAAAACATATGCAACGAATACACTTATATTAGCTCTGCTGGTAAATATGAACCAAAAAAACTTCCTAAAAACATTTACTCTGACTTTAGATTGTAGTTTGTACTGGTCATATGTTATAATCTTATTAGTCTATATCTTAAATAGAAAGGATCTATTGTTCATGGCAAACAAACGAAAAAGCATATGGAAAAGATTTGACTTTACACTTCTATTCACAATAATAGCACTATGTATATTTGGGCTAATAATTCTTTCTAGTGCAACTGCCGGTGAAGGGAGTTTAAGATACTTGAAGTCTCAAGGGGCAGCTTTTGTTCTAGGTCTAGTATCTATTACTATCTTAATCTTTATTAATTATGAAACACTTGGCAAATTCTATTTACCTATATATATCTGTAGTAATTTATTGCTTATAGCAGTTTTAGTAATGGGAGATACAGCAAAGGGTGCTCAAAGCTGGATTGAATTAAAATCTATTCGTTT
>JBBAFY010000026.1:0-28073 GCA_041655135.1 Tissierellales bacterium | reverse complement strand
TATCCTCAAAAAAGCATTTTACCATATATACATATTTTAATAAATGTGATCTGTGTCAAAGCAAGATGCCTCACTTGCCTTTATCATAACAAGATTATTGCATCACAGCAATTTTTATTCTAAATATTACCTAAATATTATCTTAAAAAATTGCAGAAAATATAATTATAGGCTTAATTAAAGTCTATAAAAGGTTTATCTATGGACTAGATTTCACTGGGGCAAAAATATATCCTTAGGAGTGATATCATGGCTAATAATAGAAGACCTTTCTATTGGAAGCTATCCTCTGCTAATATAATGTCCGATGGTATGCTAAAAGACATAAGCTATGAAGATTATGCACTTATGATGGCTACAAATAATAGTCCATCATTGGAGAAAAACGAAATTGAGCATGATGATAATAAAAATAGTGATAATAACCATAAGAAAAATCAGCAGGATAAATATTGGTATAGGTAGCTAGATAAACATTTAAAGCTGGGCAAACTTGCCCAGCTTTATAATCTACTATCTCCATTCATCATAATCCATTTCCATAGCCATATTTACAAGAATCTTATCCGTTAAATCCAAATCACATTTATGATTTTCTGTGAAATGAATGCAGTTTTCACAACTTTTCACCACATATCCAGATGGGTTTATTGAAGAAATTAATCTTTCATCATTTGATGTATACTTGTGTTCACTGCATTTATCTGCAACCTTTCTCAGTTGGTCTTTACTTGCCATAGTTATCCCTCCATTCCATACAAATAATTAAAGTTAAATAAAAAACTTAGAAAACAATTAAATTTGTGTAAAGAGACTCCTAGCCGTGAGCCTATATTTTATTTAACTTCAAGTTACCTTATTATCTGTATATAATTAAATTTTTATTAAAACTAGAAAAAAAAATAAACACAGATATAAAAGACCTGTGTTTAGAAATCCTAATATTAATATTTCTTAGTAATATTAAACCAATCCTGTTATTTTTGATCCTAGTACAACTAGACTGACACTAAATAATATAGATACAATCCAAGTTCCTAAAACTAGTATAGAAGAGGATTTTTTGCTAACAGAATATACCTTTGATATACCTATAATTGCAAGAATCTGATACCAGATAACAAATATATCTAGGTTAGCCAATATAGTGTACAAAACAGTACCTGCCTGAGAATCAGGAAGAAAAACTGCTAAGGATGTGAGTATTTCATTTTGCTTTGTTATAAGAGATATTATTGTAACTATAATATTACCTAAGAAAACTGGCAAATAAGAATATGTAATTACTGAAAGAGCTTGCTTAAATGTGCCTGTTCCGTTTACAAAACCAGAGAATGCATTTATTAGTGTGCTTTTAACAAGCCAAGTAACTATTATGCCAATAATTAAACCTACAATACCAGCATATACCCCAACAGAAACTATAGTATCCATTCCTGAAGGTACTTCCATTCCCAGTTGTGCATATTGCCTAATAGTATCCTCTCTCATAAACTCTTTCATCATATTAAGCTTTGGTAATGTTATGACTATCATACCAATTAATATTGTAATCATTGGAAATAATACCTTTGGATAGTGCTTAATGTTCTCAAAAGCTATACTTGGGCTAATGAAAATATGCTTTAATCTTTCCCACCAGCTAAATGGTTTTACTTCGTTTTGATTTTGATTAATATTATCTGTCACTCTAAACACTCCTTTCAATTTACTCATACCTCAAGGCTTCTATTGGGTCAAGCTTTGCTGCCTTGTTTGCAGGGTACATTCCAAAGAATATACCTACTGCTGCTGAAAATAATACTGCTATTAGGATAATACCAAAGGAAGCAGAAGGTGGTATTCCTATTGACACAGATATTATGCTCTGTATAGTTAAACCTAGAATTGTTCCAATTAAACCACCGGTTCCCGATACAATCATAGCCTCTACTAAGAATTGTACTAATATATCCTTTCTTGTAGCTCCAAGGGCCTTCCTTATTCCTATTTCCCTAGTCCTTTCTGTCACTGATACAAGCATTATGTTCATAACTCCTATTCCCCCAACCAAAAGGGAAATAGCTGCTATGGCTCCAACAACACTGGCTAGCATGCTGAGTACGCTATTCATCATATCCATCTGCTGTTGTGCACTCTGATATAGATAATAGTTTTTACCAACATTTCTGTGCTTTCTTTCTAATACACTGATTATCTCCTTGCTCACTTCATTTATTTCTGTACTATCTGCTACATTAAACTGAAATTGGCTATACCTATCGCTATACCCTAAGCTTCTCATCATAGAATAAGGAACATAAAGAGTAGTAGTATCTCCTATAATTTGCTGTGAAAGATTCTCCAGTGTCCCTCCAGGTGTCTTGTAAATACCTATAATGGTTAATGAAAGCTTTGAGGAACCAGTGTCTACAAGTAAATTTTCGCCTAGGACATCTTTTCTTTTAAATATTTTGTCTGCCAGTTTTTCATCTATTATAGCTACCTTTCTTCCTACCTTAACATCAGTTTCTAATAAAAACCTTCCAGCAATAATGTCTAAGGGCGTCATCTTATTATAGTCTTCACTTACACCATATATGCCTACAGAACCATTGTTTCTTCCTTTAACAGCTGTACCGTTAGCCCCAAGAACGACAGAGACTCCTGTTATTCTATCTCCAAAAGCTCTCTTAATTGTCCTTAAATCCTCATCATCAAAATAGTCAGATCTGTTTAGGTTTTCTTCCCAATTAGTATATACTGCTACTAAATTTGCCCCTATTTTTTCAAACTCGTTTCCTATCTGAGCCTGGCTGCCCTGACCTAGTGATACTATTGTTATAACCGAAGATATTCCAATAATTATTCCAAGCATAGTCAGGAAGGTACGCATTTTATTTGCCCAAAGGCTTAATAATGCAGAGCCTAAGCTTTCTAAAAAATTCATATAATCACCTCTATATCATTCACTTGCTGTCTGTGGCTTTATGATGATTTGATTTTCTACCTCTCTATCATCAATAAGACAACCGTCTCTAAACATTACTATTCTTTTAGTATGCTTAGCAATTTCGGGCTCATGGGTTACTAATATTACTGTAACGCCTTCTCTATTAAGTTGCTGAAATATTGCCATAATCTCTTCGCCAGATTTAGTATCCAGGTTTCCAGTAGGCTCATCTGCTAGCAGTATGGAAGGATTATTGACTAATGCTCTTGCAATAGCTACTCTTTGCTTTTGACCACCTGAAAGCTCATTTGGCAAATGGTCTACTCTATCTCCTAAACCTACTTTTTCTAATACCTCCAACGCCTTAGTTCTTCTGTCCTTTTTTGATATGCCAGCATAGGTCATAGGTAGCTCTACATTCTTTAATGCAGTTGTACGAGGCAGTAGATTAAAAGATTGAAAAACAAAACCGATTTTCTTATTTCTTATGGCAGCAAGTTCCACTTCGTTTAGGTTTTCCACTGATACTTCATCTAATGAATATTTACCTGATGTAGGCCTGTCTAGACATCCTATTATATTCATTAATGTAGACTTTCCTGAGCCTGAAGCTCCCATTATAGAAATAAATTCATTGTCTTGAATTTCAAAATTTACATTCTTAAGGGCCTCTACTGATACTTTTCCAGTATCATATATTTTGCCTAGATTCTCTATCTTAATCATTTTTGCTCACCTGTACTGTTTGAAATTGCAACCTCTAGCCCATCCTCTAGCTTCTCATTAGGGTTAGAGACTATCTTGTCTCCTAGCTTTAAATCTGGTGAAATAACCTCCTGCTTTAAATCCCCTTGGATTCCAATGGTCACAGGAACTTCCATTAACTTATTATTTTCTACCTTAAAGACTACTCTCGTTCCATCTTTTTTCTCATATAGGGTTTCATAAGGTAAAACTAATGCTTCTTTTTTATGGGCGGTATTAATAGCCACATTAGCTGTAAACCCTGGCTTCAAGTAATTATCAGAATTTGATATATCTATTTTAACTGTTACCTGGGTTTCCTTGCCAGTACCTGTAGGTACAACCGTTGCTGATGGAGCTATAAATGATACTTTTCCACTTATTTCTTTATCCTTAAATGCCTCTCCTGTAACCTGAACCTTTTGTCCTAGCTGTATTTCACTTATATCATATTCTCCTATACCTACTTCGATTTCAAGGCTATTGGTATCCTCTATGATAAATAAAGGTGTTGCAGCAGTAGCAGGTATACCAATACTAGCATTGGCTTTAACTATGGTTCCTCTTATAGGGCTTTTTATAACTGCCTGGTCTAAGGATTCCTTTTGTGATTTTAGAGATAATTCTTGAATCTCAACATTCTTTCTTTGAATATCTACATTTGATTGTAAGTCTTCTTTATTATTTGAATCCTCTATTCGCTTTTGTGCTAATTCGTAATTATTCTTGCTAGTTACTATATTAGCCTCATCTGCCTCTAATACCGCCTTACTTATGGCACCTGCATCATATAAAGCCTTAGAGCTTTCATACTTCGTTTCTGCATTTTCATAAGCTAGCTGGGCATTTTCTAGGCTTTTTTCAAGCTCTAGCGTACTGATTGGTTCCTTTAATTGTCTCTCTAAATTTTTAAGTCTTTGCCTTTCCATTTCTAGACTAAGCTCAGCGGTTTTAATTTTATATTCTAAATCCTTTATATCAAGACTTAATAATATATCTCCTTCTGATACTTTGTCTCCTTCTTTATATAAGATTTCCTGTATCGGATAAGGAAGATTTGAAACCACATTTCTCTGTTCTTTAGATTTCAAAATTCCCTCGGTAATCAAGGTTGAATCAAAATTATCTTCCTTTGCTACTTCTACTACTGTTACATATGTACTAGCACTCTTTTCTGTATTCATAGATTTTATCACGCCTGCAGCTATTATGCCTACTCCTAATACTAGTGCAATAACTATTAATATAGCTTTTTTCTTCATGCTATTGTTACCTCCTTTTAAAAAATATTACATGATAATAATAGACTGATTTTTTGTGAAAAATACTTCAATGCAAATATACTATATTATAATTTCATAATTTTAGCAAAGAAAATGCAGTATTATTTTACTCTCCACATAATAACTGCATCTTCCTTTGTGTCTGTATAGTAACCTTTCCTAACTCCACAATCAACAAAATCATATTTTTTATATAAGTATTGAGCTATAAAATTGGTTTTTCGGACTTCTAGAGTCATGTTATTTATTCCTCTCTCCTCACATATGCCTATAAGCCTTTCTACTAGAAGATTCCCTATACCTTGTCCTCTGTGATTGGAGCTTACGGCTATATTAGTTATATGTCCTTCATCTAGTATTAGCCATAAGCCTCCATAACCCACTATTTTTTCATCTTTTTCTGCTACAATATACCTAGCCAATTGATTCTTAATTAATTCTAATACAAAGGCTTCTTTTGTCCATGGAGTTGCAAAGGATTCCTTTTCTACTTCTAATACATCATCAATATCCTCTTCAGTCATCTCTCTAATTATTACATCACTCATTCTTGTCACCTATTAAGCTATGCTTTTCATTGTATTCTCTTTGCGCTTGAGATTCCCTTAAATAATCAGGTGCTAATTCAAAAAAACTCTCTGTTTGTCCTTCATTAGCTTTAACCATTGCAAGCTCTGCTACTGAAGAAGCTCTTGCCATGTTTGCACTTCTTGGGGCAAATAAGCACTTTTCTCCTAATGCGTCAAAAAGAGTATCCTTGTATACTAAGGTTCCATCTCCTACAAATACTATTTTTTCAGGCCTTTCAATAAGAGTCTCTATAAGCTCTTTAACTTCTAAAGCTTTTTGTTCTTTAATTATATGTAGATTTCCATTTACCCATTTATATATTCCTGTAAATACTCTATCCCTTCTGGCATCCATTATAGGTACTATTAATCCTTCGCAGTATGGTAAATTAAATGCTAATGCATCAAGAGTAGATACTCCAACTACCCTTTTACTCACGGATTGGGCTAACCCATTGACTGTAGCTACACCTATTCTCAAGCCAGTGAATGAACCGGGACCCTTTGCAACTGCAAACACATCTATATCTTCCGGCTTTAAGTTACAGCTTTGAAGCGCTTCCTTAATTATAGGCATTATTTTTTGCGAATGAGTTAGTTTATGATTAAGTGTATACTCTACTAATAATTTGTCATCATCAATAATTGCACATGTTGCAGACATACTAGAGGTATCTATGGCTAAGACCTTCATTTTTTTCAACTCCTTATTTGGTTATCTATGGATTTCTTTTGAAAGGAAATCAATCAGATTAATATACCTTTCTCCATTCCCATGGATAATTATCTCTCTACCTTCAATGCTATCATTTTTCTTTATCTCTATGTTTAACCTTTCTTTTGGAAGTATTTCTTTTATTATGTCTGCCCATTCTATGATTGAAACTCCTTTAGAATAAAAGTACTCCTCATAACCTAAATCATACATTTCGTCCACATCATTAATTCTATAGACATCAAAATGATATAAAGGGCATCTGCCTTCATATTCATTTATTATAGTGAAGGTAGGACTGGTTACATAGTCCTCTACATCAAGACCCTTTGCTATTGATTGAGTCATAGTAGTCTTTCCTGCACCTAAGTCCCCTGTCATGCAGATTACTTCACCACCAGTTAATAATTTTCCCAGTATATATCCGATTTTTTCTGTTTCTTCTAAATTTTCAATATTAATTTTAAGCAATTGCTTCATCCTTCCTTTTATCTAAAAATATTATATCCACTTTAGGATAGATATACAAGTGGATAAAAAAACACCCTGTTGGAGGCAGGGTGATTCAACTATCTATGCAATATAGGTGATACTCTCTTATATAGAGGTATTGTAATAACTGATATCATGACTCCCTTTAAGAAGTTAAATGGCACTATACCATACAATATAAAGCTTTTATAGTCTGTAACAAATCTGTTTACCTGGGCTCCTAGCTCAACATATTGGTCTACTGATACTCCAAATAGTTTTGCATAAAAAGGTATGAGTAAAAAATAATTTAGCAAAGAAGCTACAAGAGTCATAGCTATAGTTGCTGCAATCATACCTATCAAAGCACCTTTAAATGTCTTGTCCCTTTGATAAATAACTCCTGCTACAAAAACAAATATACTCCCTACAAAGAAATTGGCAAGCTCCCCTACTGCTCCAGTAGTAGTACCTTCAATAGCCACATTTAATATGTTTTTAAGTAATTCAATAACCACACCTGCTACTGGTCCTAGTGAAAATGCACCTATTAGAGCTGGAATATCACTTAAATCAACCTTTAAAAAAGGTGGTGTAAACCATAATGGTGTCTCTAAATACATAATCAAAAAAGCTAATACTGATAATACTGATGTTTTAACCATTGTTCTGGTATTCATTCTTTCCTTTACTTTTAACATATCTTATCCCTCCAAATTTTAGTTGACTCCAGAGCGATAAAATAGCCCTGAAGTATAACATCAGGGCCTTACAAGCTAAATCATATCCAATCTATAGTGACAGAACTTAAATAAATCCTAGCTAATTAAGTATATGGATATTAGCAAAACCTTCTCTCATCCAGACTTTACTGTCGGTCTTGGAGTTACACCAAGTCAACTGCATTAGCAGCTCGCGGACTATACCGCCGGTCGGGAATTACACCCTGCCCTGAAGATTTATATTTAATTATATATTACAATTTTATTATCCCATAGTAAAACTGAACTGTCAATTCTATTTTTAATAAAACTGAACTTTTGCATGAGAATCCTATCTCTCTTGTTACTGCTTTTTCTCATAAAACTTCCTTAATAGCTTGAGTTAATTCTTCAATTGTAATAGGTTTTCTTAGTATAAAGTCTATGTTTTCGTAGTCTTCCTCTTTTAGGTTTCCTGGCCAACCAGTTAACAAAATAAATTTTATATTAGGGTAATGCTCTTTTATAATGACACTTAGATCTATGCCGTTAATCTCAGGCATGGCTAGGTCACAAATAATCACATCATAATCCTTTTCTTCTAGCCTATGTATTGCTTTTACGCTTTCAATCTCTATGTCTCCATTAATGCCAATAGCCTTAAGCATCTGGACTATTGTGTGACCAACTTGACCTATATCATCTATTACTAGAATATTCAGGTCTCTGTTCATATCTTTATTAGTATAAGTGTCTGAATCACATGATATGTCTGATTTTTTTTCTATAGTGGTTCTAGTGAAAAACAGCTTAATGGTTGTACCCTTGCCTAATATGCTTTCAAGCTGTATACTTCCATTATGACTGCTCATTATATCCTTTGCAATACTAAGACCCAATCCAGTCCCCTTTTCTCCCTTTGTGCTATAAAAGGGCTCAAAAACTTCTTTTTGAATTTCTTCTGGAATTCCCGAGCCCGTATCCCCTATTTCAACTACAACCTTATCGTCTTGATCATAGGTCTTAATAGTAAGAGTTCCTCCATCTTCCATGGAGTCCATAGCATTTGAAAGCAAGTTTATAATAACTTCTCTTATTTCATGCTCTACACAATTAATTTTTCCACGAGACTTAATATCTTTTATTATAACTAGACTAGTACCATTGGTTTCATAATAATTCTTCCATCTTGGCTTAACCATATCAATTGCACTTTCAACAATTGAATTAATAAGACAATCTTCTTTATTCTGGTCAAAGTACTTTCTATTATAACTTTGTATCCTGTCCACTATCCTCTTCCCATCAATAGCGGACTTATAAATAATACTAAAGTATTCCTCTATATCATCCTCTAACTCTTGTGTTAATGCTATTTGAGAAAATCCTAGTATTGTAGTCAACAAGTTGTTAAAATCGTGGGCTACTCCTCCTGCTAGTTCTCCTAATGCTCTTAGCTTTTCAGTACTAAGAATTCTATTATTATAATCTTCATATATCCTTTGTTTTTGTAAAAGCATCCAAAGAGTATTGCCTACAGTTTCTAAAAGTGGCACATACTGAAGAAAGTGCTCTCTTTCTTTACATGAAAATAATAATAGTAGTTTTGCAGTAAAGGTCTCAGTATATCCTATAGGGACAGTTATCAGTGTTTTTAAATTATATTTTTTGCTTATGACCCTTTGCTGCAAAGTGTCCAAATCTTCATCAGAAAAGACAACTACATTTTTTCTTATAGAATCATTAATCATCTTATTCTTAATCTGGCAACTAATTATATCTTCTAAAAAACATTCTGGTAAATTATGATGTGCTTCCACATATCCATTTGAATTGCCTTTTTCTGGATAGCTTAATATATAACCATAATCAATACCTAGTATCCCTACAATTTTCTTTAAGGAGACTTTCAATAACTCAGTATTATTTTGCTTATATGAAGCTTCTAAGATAAGGTCTTTTATAAATTCCAACCTTTTGTTTTCCTTGTAAATCTGTTTCTCCATCATAATTCACTCCATGTTCAAGAGATAATACTAGAAATATTTAGCAACCATCCTAAACATAGCGGAATAGCTCTGACAGAGATATACTCACTTAGCTTAGTTTAATTATATATTTCAAAGTAATGTGCTTTACTAGACTTCCTTCATGCTAAGAGATATTCTTCCTCTTTCAATATCCACATCAAGTATCTTCACATTTACTACATCTCCTACTGATACTACTTCCATTGGGTTTTTAACAAATTTATTTGATAAATGAGAGATATGAACTAAGCCATCTTGTTTAACTCCAATATCAATAAAGGCTCCAAAATCCACTACATTTCTAACAGTTCCTGCCATTATCATATCAGATTTTAAGTCTTCCATCTTTAGCACATCAGTCCTAAAAACTGGTTTTGGGGCTTCATCTCTTGGATCCCTCCCTGGTTTTCTTAGCTCTTTAATAATATCTCTAAGGGTTGGGATTCCTATTTGAAGCTCCTCAGCAAACCTTATAATATCTTTTTCATTTATCATTGAATCTATTTGCTTAAGCTTACCTGATTTCATATCATCAGTGGAAAAACCTAGCTCTTTAGCAAGTCTTAATGCCACATCATAGGATTCTGGATGCACACCAGTATTGTCTAAAGGATTATCCCCATCAGATATTCTTAAAAAGCCTGCACATTGAACAAATGTGGCTTCCCCTAATCTTTTAACTTTTAAAAGCTGTTTTCTACTTGTAAACTTACCTTTTTCCTCTCTATAACCAACAATGTTTTTTGCAACACTTGATGCAACCCCTGAAACGTAGCTTAATAGCGATACTGAAGCAGTGTTTAAATCTACTCCTACATTATTAACGCAATCCTCTACAACACCTTTAAGAGTCTCATCTAATCTTCCTTGGTTTATATCATGCTGATATTGACCTACCCCAACACTTTTAGGATCTATCTTTACTAGCTCAGCAAGGGGATCCTGAAGTCTTTTCCCAATGGAAACTGCTCCTCTAATGGATACATTTATGTCAGGATATTCTTCATTTGCCACCTTGGAAGCCGAATACACAGATGCACCCGCTTCACTTACTATGGTATAATACACCTTTCTATCAAGGTCCTTTAGCATGTCTGCCACAATCATCTCAGACTCTCTAGAAGCTGTACCATTTCCTATAGCTATAATATCTATACCATGCTTATTAATAAGTGAAATAAGTTCTTTTTTTGTTTCCTCTACTTTGTTTTCAGGTGCTGATGGATAGACTGTAGTATAATCTAAAAGCTTGCCTGTCTCATCTACTACAGCGATCTTGCAGCCAGTCCTATAGGCTGGGTCAAATCCCATGACTACTTTACCTTTTACAGGCGCCTGCATTAGAAGAGGTTTTAAGTTGATACCAAATACTTTTATAGCCTGCTCCTCTGCTCTTTCTGTAAGTGTGTTTCTTATTTCCCTTTCAATCGAAGGGCTTATAAGCCTTTTGTATCCATCCTCTATACTTAATGTCAAATATTCTTTAGTTATTGCATTTTCATTAGTAACTATCTTTGATTTAAGAATATGAGTAATGTCCTCATCTGGACTTTCTATCTTAACCTTCAAAAACTTTTCCTTTTCCCCTCTATTTATAGCCAGAACCCTATGGTTTGCAATTACCTTGACAGGTTCCTTATAATCATAATACATCTCATAAACTGATTCTACTTTGTCATCTGATGCTGATGTAACAATTATTCCTTTATCAAATACTATTTTTCTGATAATGTCTCTATATTCAGCGTTGTCAGATACCATTTCAGCTATTATATCCATGGCTCCTATATAAGCATCTTCTATGGTTTTTACTTCTTTTTCTTCATTAATAAATGGACCACCTATTTGCTCTAAGCTTCCTTGAGTTATGGTCTGAGAAAATATAAGCTCTGCTAGTGGCTCTAAGCCTTTTTCCTTAGCAATAGTAGCCCTTGTTCTTCTCTTAGGTCTATATGGTCTATATAAATCATCTATTCTTTGAAGTGTTTCTGCTGACAATATTTCTTGCTTTAGGTCTTCGGTAAGCTTTCCCTGCTCTTCAATTAATCTAATGACTTCATTCTGCCTAGCTTCTAGATTTCTTAGATATGTTAGTCTATCGAATAAATCTCTTAATACAACATCACTTAGCTCCCCTGTTTGCTCTTTTCTATATCTAGCAATAAAGGGTATAGTATTACCTTCGTCTATAAGCTTGACTGTGTTCTCTACTTGGTGCTTTTTTAGCTTAAACTCATCTGTTAATCTTGAAACTATATTCAATATATTTCTCTCCTTTTTCCATATATCTTAGCTAACCTTAAACCCCTTAATCATTTCATTTAGACTATCTGTCATTTGATTAAGCTCTTCTATAGCCTGGTTAATCTGATGGATGGCTGATTGTTGTTCCTCAGTGCTTGCCATAATAGTTTGCGTACCTGCAGCAGTCTGCTGTGATACTGAACTTACTTGGGCTATAGAACCTTCAATTTTGTTCATATTATTTGCTAGTTCTTCTACAACTACAGCAAAGTCCTCCACACCCTTAAATACCTTGTCTGTTTCTCCTACTATCTTGCCAAAGGATGCAATTGTTTTTTCAATAGCATTGCTTCCTTTATCAACCTCTACTATTCCTTCCTCCATGGATTTTGAAACCCTATCCATTTCCTCTTGAATTTGATTGATAAGCTTAACTATATTGTTTGATGCATCGCTGGTCTGTTCTGATAAATTCCTAACTTCCTCGGCAACAACTGTAAAGCCTTTGCCATATTCGCCTGCTCTTGCTGCTTCAATAGCTGCATTTAATGCAAGTAGATTAGTCTGCTTAGATATATCATCTATAAATGTTATAATTTTTCCTATTTCTTTAGTGCGCTCATTTAGGGAGTCAATTTGATTTGCAGCTTCCTTTACTTTAGTTGCTATGGAATACATAGAGTTTTTAGTACTTTCAACGTCCTTAGAGCCTTCCTTTGCAGTATGTGATGCTTCACTAGTGGCTGTTAAAATTCCTTGAGCATTGTCATCTACAGTTTTTACATTTTTGGCTATACCTTCTACTAAACCTATGGTGTCCTCAACACTTCTTAGTTGGTCCTCAGCTCCAGAAGCAACCTGATCTACAATTCTCGTTATTTCTGATGAAGCTCCCACTGTCAACTCAGTGCTTTGACTTAAGTTGTCTACATTTGCCTTAAAGTTAACTGCTGCTTGATTTACGTTGGATATGATATTATACAGAGAATCTACCATTCTATTAAATTCCTGCTGAAGTCTCCCTATTTCATTGTTTGAATCAACTTTAACCCTCTTTGTTAAGTCCCCGCTACCTATTTCATCTACTATTTGAACAAGATTTACTATAGGAGCTGAAAATCTTCTAGTAACAATTGAAGTTAAAATGATGATAACAAGTATAGCTACTAAAGTCACTCCTAAGGTTCTTGTGAAATTTACAATAGCAGATTGGGTTATCTCACTCTGACCTTGCTCTACTACGATCCCAAAGCCTGTAGTAGGCATATAGCTATATGCACCTATTACTGCTTCTTCATTTTCATTTATATATGAACTGACGCCAGAATTTCCTTCTATGGCCTTAACTACGCCCTCTATTCCTGCCTCATATGCATTAAATGGTGTAAATACTTTATTTGTATAATCAATATGAACTATCATTACTCCATTTCTATCTACTATGTAAGTATTGCCTGTTTCACCCATTTTAAATTCTTCAGCAATTGAAGTCAGGTCCTTTAAGCTTATATTAGCTGATATAATTCCTCTTAGCTCATTAGCTACGTTCTTTATAGGCATGGAAATTATTATCTCTGGTATTAGGTCCTCTATATGTGAATCTGATACGTACCTTTCTTCTTCTATGGTCTTTTGAAACCATGTTTCCTCTGAAACATTTATATCAGCTTTCATGTTTCTACTTGATAAAATTTGATTTCCTTTGTCATCATAAACTTGGATTGAATTTATACTATCATATTCAAAAGCTATTTTAGTAAGAATACCCCTTGATTTATTTGCCTCTTGATAGAAAAAATCGTTAGTAAGATGTAGAGATTTTAACACATCAAAAAGGCCATCAATCTTTGCTTCAACTTGACTTGCTATTGAGTTAGCTATATTTAAGTTTGATTCCTCAATGCTTTTAGTGTTTTTTTCTGTTTCAGCAAAGTAGTTTGTAACCCCTACAAATAACAATGGTAAAATAGCTAGAATAATCACTACTGTAGCAATCTGATTTCCTATTTTCTTATTTGTCTTAAGGTTAGTTGCTTTAGCTTTCTTTTTTCCTAAAGGTTTTGTTTTTTCTGTCGTCAAATCTGTTTTTTTAAGCTCTTGTCCTTTTTCTTTTTTGTTTTTCTTAAGATTCTCCTTACTTGAAAGATTATTCTTTTTCATTTTTTATTATAACACTCCTTTAAAACAAAAATTAGTCTATTTTAAAATAGAAAATAACGCTAACAATATATACATTATTCTACATTTTATTAAGTTTTCCTTTAATTATTACAATATATTGCTTTTTAAAATAAAGACACTTTAATGCATCTTAGCACACAAGGGGATGGTTGGTACCATCCCCTTGTGTCACTATTTAGTCTTGTATTTCAAATACTCATTTATAAACATATCTATATTGCCATCCATCACACTTGAGGTATTTCCTGTTTCTGCATTTGTCCTATGGTCCTTGACCAAACTATATGGATGAAATACGTATGATCTTATTTGAGAGCCCCAGCCTATTTGATTGTATTGACCCTGAATATCATCTATTTTTTCTTTATTCTCTATTTCTTTGATTTCTATTAGCTTTGCCATAAGCATTCTCATGGCAGTGGCTTTGTTGCTGTGCTGAGATCTTTCGTTTTGACATTGGACCACTATACCTGTTGGTAGATGAGTGATTCTGATGGCTGAATCAGTAGTATTTACGTGCTGACCTCCAGCTCCTCCTGATCTAAATGTGTCAATTTTCAAGTCATTTGGATTGATATCTATTTCTATGTTTTCATCTAGCTCTGGAAATACATCTACTGAAGCAAAGGATGTATGTCTTCTTCCAGATGAATCGAAGGGTGAAATCCTAACTAGTCTATGGACACCTTTTTCTGATTTTAGATATCCAAAGGCGTTTATTCCTCTTATTAAAAGGGTTACGCTTTTTATTCCTCCTTCTGTATCTGAAAGTATATCTAATACTTCTGTGAAGTAGCCTTTTCTCTCAGACCATCTCTTGTACATTCTTAGAAGCATTTCTGCCCAATCCTGAGCCTCTAAGCCACCTACTCCTGCATGTATGGCCACTATTGCTCCACTATTGTCATATTCTCCACTGAGTAGTGTCTTTATTCTTAAGTCTTCTATCTTTTTCTGAACCGATTCAGTGCCTCCTCTTAGCTCCTTTTCGCTTAAAGAGTCATCCTCCTCTTCTAATAGCTGGTGGAGTATCTCTACCTCCTCTAATTCTGATGAAATCTCTTCATATTCTTCTATTTTATCTTTCATATAGGTAATTTCTTGCATGGTTTTTTGGGCTTGCTGTACATCTCCCCAAAAATCTGTTTCATATGTCTTTTCTTCTAGTTTCTTTACTTTTTCTCTCAGACAGCTTAAGTCAAAGAGAAACACCAACCTCTGTCAATTCCTCTCTTAATGTAGATATTCGCTCTTTATATATCTCAAATTCTATCAAATAATCAGCTCCTTCCTATATTCAACCATTCACTTTAGGAATTTTAATAAATACTAAGTGAACATTTGCAGGATGCGAATTTAGATTTACTCATTTTGTCCGCAGCACTTCTTATATTTTTTTCCACTACCACATGGGCATGGGTCGTTTCTTCCTATCTTATCACCCTTAACTACTGGTTTTGACTTCTTCTCTGATTCACCGTGGCTTGTTCCAGTTACCTTTGCTACTCTTTCTCTTTCAACCTTTTCTGGTCTTTCTAGATGGTAGAGTGCTCTTACGGTGTCTTCTTGAATACTCTTAGTCATTTCCTCGAACATATCAAAGCCTTCTACCTGATAAGCTATTACAGGGTCCTGGTTACCCATTGCTCTTAGGCCTATACCTTGTTTTAGCTGGTCCATAGCATCGATATGATCCATCCATTTTGTATCAACCATTCTTAGTAGTATAACTCTTTCAAGGTCTCTAATAACTTGTTCTCCGATTTCTATTTCTTTATCTTCATAGAATTTTTTTGCAGCATTTAGCATTATTTCTTTTAGGCTTTCTTTTGTAAGCTCTTCAACTTTTCCAAAGTCAACCTTGGATTTAATAGGCATATATGCTGTAACCTTGTCCAAAAGTCCATTTAAATCCCATTCTTCTGGATATTTCAAGCCTTCTGTGAAGTTTGCTATTGATTCGTCTAGTATATTTTCAGTCATTGAAAGAACATGATCTCTAAGATTTTCTCCTTCGAGCACTCTCTTTCTTTCAGCATATATTACTTCTCTTTGTTTGTTCATAACATCGTCATACTGAAGAACATGCTTTCTGATACTAAAGTTACGTCCTTCTATTCTTCTTTGAGCTCCTTCTATAGATTTTGAAAGAAGGTTGTGCTCTAGTGGCTCGTCATCTGGCATTCCAAGAGTCTCTACCATTCCTTTAATCTTATCGCTGCCAAAAAGCCTCATTAAATCATCTTCTAATGATACATAAAATCTAGATGAGCCTGGGTCTCCCTGACGTCCGGAACGACCTCTAAGCTGATTGTCTATACGTCTAGATTCATGTCTTTCCGTACCTATTATATGAAGACCACCAGCTTCAATTACCTTGTTATGCTCTGCTGAGGTACTCTTTTTAGCTTCTTCTAGTAGGTCCCTGTATTCTTTTCTTGCAGCAAGTAATTCCTGGTCACTTGTATCTGCAAAGCTGTCTACTAATGAAATTATCTCATCAGTATGGCCTCTTTTCTTCATTTCATTTTTTGCTATGAACTCGGGATTTCCTCCAAGAACTATGTCTGTACCACGACCAGCCATATTAGTGGCTATGGTTACAACACCAAATCTACCTGCTTGGGCTACTATCTCGGCTTCTCTTTCGTGCTGCTTAGCATTCAATACTTCATGCTTTACTCCTTCTTTTTTAAGCATCTTGCTTAGGAGTTCTGATCTTTCAATTGAAATAGTACCTACAAGAACAGGCTGACCAATACTATTTTTCTCTTTTATATCATCTACTGCTGCTCTAAATTTAAATTCTTCATTCTTATATACTGCATCTGGATAATCGTTTCTAACAATAGGTTTGTTAGTTGGAATCTCTATAACGTCTACATTATATATTTCTCTAAATTCCTCTTCCTCAGTTTTTGCAGTACCTGTCATACCTGATAGCTTTTTGTACATTCTAAAATAGTTTTGGAAGGTAATAGTAGCTAGTGTCTTAGATTCTCTTCTTACATCAAGATTTTCCTTAGCCTCAATAGCTTGATGAAGTCCTTCGCTATATCTTCTACCAAACATAAGCCTTCCTGTAAATTCATCTACTATGATGACTTCTCCGTCCTTAACTACATAGTCTATATCTCTTTTCATTAAGTTATTAGCCTTTAGGGCTTGATTGATATGATGAGATATTTCCATATTTGAAGGGTCAGCTAGGTTTTCTATACCAAAAACTCTTTCTGCCTTTTCTATTCCATTTTCAGCAATGGTTACATTTCTAGATTTTTCGTCAACTACAAAGTCTACTGTTTCTTCCTTATACTCTCTATCTAGCTTGCTTACTTTTTCTTCATTAGGATCTATGGTTCGACCCTTTAGAGTCTGGACAAATTGATTAGCAGCATAATAAAGCTTAGTTGATTTATCTCCTTCTCCAGAAATAATAAGAGGTGTTCTTGCCTCATCTATTAATATACTATCTACCTCGTCAACTATTGAATAATTTAGCTCTCTTTGAACCATTTCATGCTTATATATGACCATATTATCTCTTAAATAATCGAATCCATATTCGTTATTAGTTCCATAGGTAATATCAGAATTATATGCTTCTCTTCTTGCACTATTGTCCATATCATGTAATATACATCCCACTGATAGACCCAAAAATTCATAAACCTTGCCCATCCAGTCTCTATCTCTTTGTGCAAGGTAGTCATTTACTGTAACTACGTGAACTCCCTTTCCTGTAAGCGCATTTAGGTATACAGGTAGTGTTGCCATAAGAGTTTTACCTTCACCTGTTTTCATCTCAGCTATTCTTCCTTGGTGAAGAACAACTCCACCTATTAGTTGTACTCTATAATGCTTGGTTCCTAAAACCCTATGTGCTACTTCCCTAACTGTGGCAAAGGCTTCAGGTAACAAATCATCTAGCTCTTCGCCATTACTCAATCTATTCTTAAATTCTTGTGTTTTTGCTTTTAATTCTTGGTCTGTTAGTTGTTGCATTTTTTCATCGAATGCTTCAATACTTTCTACTATAGGTTCTATTCTTTTTATCTCTCTGTCACTGTGAGTACCAAAGAATTTTTCAAAAAATCTCTTCATAAATCTCACCTCTCTATTTTTTTGCCTTATCAACTAATTGTAACATCGGTGACAAATAATTACAAGTCCGCAAAAATGCAAAACATAATAAAAATACTCTGCAAATGTTCGCTTAATATTTTTATTATGTTTCTATAATGGAACTATATCTTACTCCCATATTTTAGCCTAACCATACCACTCTTATCAAGACCTTCATTAGTCATTACACTATGTATAAACAAGAATAATCCTAGTGAAATAAACATATCACCAATGCTAAGTATTTGAGGAAAAAAATATGGAGGTGGGATGGTAATAATCTTGCTTAGAGATCCATACTTTGAAAGCTCATCTAAGGGTATATAAAATGCTAACTTGCCGGATAAAGTTATTTCAGCTAACTCAGAATAACCAGCTAACTTTAATCCATCAATAGAAATAGGTGTTCTCCATCCGTTAGAAAACATTACAAATACATTCATTAACATACCTAATAACATAATGAGAAAAGTTCTATACTTTGCATTGATTATAATACCTATAAACATAAGCACATAGGATAAGCCATTTATCTCTCTAATATACTTGAGCACAAACTCGTTCTCATTAACCCCCAGTAATATAACGCTGGCCTGTATAATCAGGGCCAAAGCAAAAACCCAAATCCTTTTGAATTCTAAATGTGCTAATCTAGAAAATTTACCCCCACTTATCTTGCCAAACAAAATAGCTATAATCCCGCTTTCTATCAGCAAATTACTCCCCCCTATATAAATGAAATTCTTAAATATCATTATTCTATACTACACATATAAATTCCTTTTATTGCGATATAAAACTTCTTTTCTAATAATTTTATCACAAAAAAATCAAATGCGGCAGAAAATCTCTGCCGCTTATATAAAACTTTTTAGAATTCTGGTTCAATCAAACCATAGTTCCCATCTTTTCTTTTATAAACTATGTGAACATCGTTTGTTTCAGCATCTCTAAATACATAAAATGCATGTCTAAGTAATTCCATTTGCAGTACTGCTTCCTCAGCATCCATTGGCTTCATTGCAAATCTCTTTGTTCTCACTATACTAGCTTCTTTTCCATTTTCTCCAACTGGTAATGATTGAACATTTTCAAATCTAATAGTCTCGAATCCCTTGTTTTTCTTTTGAAGCTTTGTTTTATGCTTTCTAATTTGTCTTTCCAGAACATCAATAACCTTATCAATTGACTGATACATATCATCTGTAGACTCTTCTGCCCTAATAATAGCACCTGAAAAAGGAATTGTGACCTCAATAATCTGCCTGTTCTTCTCAACACTTAGTGTAACATCTACTCTTACATCTTCAAAGAGGTACTTATCTAGCTTGCTCAACTTCTTTTCTGCAACTTCTTTTAATGCCTCTGTTACCGCCATATTCTTGCCACTGATAGTAATTTTCATATACTTCAACTCCTCTCAGTTTAAATGATTGATTATAAAAACTATATTCAGTTGTTAAATATAAAATTCTACATATACTTTATTTATCCTCTTAACTTTGTAAAAATAATATGTAGCTTAGGCATTTTATATATATTAATATAATACCCATTGTCCAAATTAAATAACATAAATTTGATCAGCTAAAAATAAGGTTTTTTCGACGCAATTTAAAATCTTCGACTTAATAACAAAAATTTCGCCAATTAAACATTTGTAGAATAATTATTCATCGAAATATCCACAGCATTATTGTTATTAAATTGTGGGTAAGCTATATGTGCTTTTGTGGATAATGTGCATAAGTCTGTGGACAACTGTTGTTTTATTAATTCTACTGTGGATAATATGTGAATATTAGATGGCAATCTTACAATTCTACAATTTGTTACTATAAGCCCATAATTATGCTAAATTTTTTCTACTAATTCTTATTCTTTTTCTTGTGGACCAAAAATAAACACATACTATATCTAGTTGGAAAACATGGCAAAAATACTGATAAAAATATTTTCTAAATATTCTGATAAAGGGCTTTACAAATTTGCACATATAATGTATAATCTAATTAATAGGACGTGGTAGCTCTATATTAACCATCTCTGAATGAAGTATGAAAGTATTAGTAAATCAGTAAATGTATGAATTTAGATTCAATGTAGTAAGTAACATTTTTAGTTTAGTTAAGTTAATTTCAAAGTAGTAAATTATTTAGATTATTATTAAGTTAGTAAAGGTTTTAGATAAGTTTTAAGTAGTAAATGTTTTAGATAAGTTTTAAGTAGTAAATGTTTTAGATTAATTTAAGATTAGAAGTTGATTTAAGTAGATTTAGAAATTGAGTATTGAATATTTGGGCGTTAATAGGAAGTGTGATGAATGTTATTAAATGACAGTCCACCAAAATCAGCTAGATGGTTGGTATATCTACCTTAAGTCCTATAATAAAATAGACAGACAGCTTTTAAGAAAAAGGCTGTCTGTTTTATTTCTGTATTAAATTTTTAATTTGAACTTCTAATTTCTTTCATCAAGAAAAATAGTATTACTGCTACTATCTAAAAGATAACCCTTGGCCATCTTTTTACCCTGTCTCAAATTTTTCAGCATTTCTTTTGTTTCTTGGAACTTTTCATTCATTAGAAGATTGTTTTCATCATCTAGGGTTTTTATTTGCTGCAATAAAGAAGTTATTTTGCTTAAATTATCCTTAAGTGCCCTAGAATTCGAATATTCTACATCATCTAGCTCAAGTATGTTTTCTATATTAGAGTTGGTCTTTAACTCATTTACTTTAAGGACATAAAGAGAATTTATTTGGTCAATTTTGTTGATTTGAGTTTGTATTAAATCTATAACCTCACCTATACCTTCCATGTTTTCTTCCATAATTGCCTCTTTTTGCTTTGGCTTATGGTATAAAATCACATTCAGGCTTTCTATCTTTTCTTCTGTTAATTCTATCATGTTGCCTATAATATTCTCTATCATATAATCTTCCACCTACAGTGCTCCATATCTTATTTTTCTAGCTTCTTTCATTGCTTCCTTCCATGTGTCACGGATTTCTTCTATTAATGGTAAAGCCTCGTCTAAAAAGTTCGCATCTTTTCTAATATTTGCATCTACTAGCTTTTCTAGTACAAAGGTATATATACTCCTAAGGTTATTTGATACCTCATAGGTCATATCTAAAGTGTTATTTAGTTCATAAATGATATCCTGCGCCCTTTTGATAGCTTCATTAGCTTTCTCAACTTGCTTATTTTCTATGTGATGCTTTCCTAAATTAATAAATTTAATAGCTCCGTTATAAAGCATAAGTGTTAATTCTTCAGGAGATGCTGTCATTACTGAATTTTGCTGATATTGTTGATATATATTGTTATAGGCCATTGGTTCATACCCACCCTTTCACTTAATTTACATCCCAAGCTGTTGCATAAACCAGTTACCTTGGCTATTCATCTGAGATACAAATTTTTCCATAGTTGAAAATTGTCTGTAATACCTATCCTCTTTAGTCAATAGCATTACATTTAGGTCATTTATTCTTTTATCCATATCTATAAGATCTTTATCCAACATACTTATACTGCTATGTTCTGTAACAAAATCTAGCATCAGCCTTGTATTTATGCTTCTATATAGGTTGGCATCTTCGCCTGGACCTGCTTTACCTAGTATATCATTCATGCCATCAATAATATTATTAAATACCCTGGTTACAACTCCACCTGAATTTTTTACAGGAACTGTTTTTCCATTCTTTGTGGTAGTATCTGCTTCTGAAAATAGTACTTCTAGTACGCCATTTACGTCTTCTGATATGGCTTTTCTTAATTTATCTTCGTTTATTTCTAATTTGCCACCGATAGAGCCCGCTGAATACTTTTCTGTTTCTATACCAAGTTGGTAAAGTGCATTAAATGGACTATTTTCAAGCCCTGTAACAGATTGATATAAAGAACCTCTTACATTTTGCATAATACTCGTAATCATAGAGTCGTTTCTTACAAGCCCACTTTTTGCTTTTTCTTCCCATAACTCTATTTCTTTTTCTTTCATACTTTCTTTCTGTTCAGCAGATAAAGGTCTATAATCTCTATATTGCTTTTCACCTATAAGCTTACCCATCTTGTCCATAAGCTCATTATATTTGTCCACAAAGCCTTTGATCTTGTCATATACTGCATCTGTGTCTGTGTCTACTTTTATAGATATTTTGCTAGCTGGATCAGCTTGTCTGATGTCAAGATTGATACCGTTTATAGTGAATTGGTTAGATGACTTCTCTATTCCTAGAGCACCATTGAAGTCTATTAATGCGTTAGTACCAGTAAATGCTCCAACTTCATCTACTATAGATTTGCTAAGATCACCTGGATCATAAGCAAATGATTTATTTCCTCCGGTAACATTTAATTTCAATGCATCAATAAATTCTTTACCTTTTACACTTGTACCTTCAAAAGACAGGCTCGCTTCCTCTCCTGTGGCCTTTGTCTGTATAAAGAACCTGCCTATGCTAGCATCATAGGATGCTTGTACCCCTGCATCCGAAGCATTTATTGTCTTGACTATGGCAGCCATGTTATCTTCTTGCTTTACTGTAATAGTTTTCCCATTTATTATGAAATCAAAATCTTGCCCTAATAAACCATCTAAATCTCCACTAATATCCTCACTACTAGCACCCTTAACCCCATCAGCTAATCTATGTACTGTTACATCATAAGTTCCATTAATAGCTTGGGATGTAGTGCTTGCTTTGACTGCGTTTTCATTAGATGACAAGGCCCTTTTAACCCAGTTTAGGCTGCTTAGGGATTTATTGTCTATACTTCCTGTAGATGTAGTTACACTTAATCCAAAATCTTTTTTAGTATTTAATATAAAGTTTGCAAAATCTTTGTTTATAGAATTATATAATTCTTGTCTCCACTGTAATATCTGCTTGTCCTGTTGTACCCTATCAACTCTCGTTCTCTCTGCCTTCATTAACTCTTTTATCATTTGGTCTGTGTCTATTCCAGTGGCTAATCCAGTCAATCGTATGCTACTCATAATATCACCTCAATTAGATTTTTTTATCTACAATAATCCCGGCCATTTCCCACAGTTTTGCTACCATATCAAGTATTTTCTCAGGTGGAATTTCCCTTATTACTTCATCTGTATTTGTATCAATTACCTTTACAGATACTAGGTTTGTAGCACTGTGAACGGAAAACTCTAACTTCCTATCATATGTGTTTAATGCCTTGTTTACGCTACCTATTGCACCTTTTATCTCATCTTCAGAATACTCTTTTTGTTTAACTACATCAGTCTTTACGGCTTCCTTTCTTTTAGGAAGTTCTCTTTGTACATTATCCCCTGATGAATGTGTTCTTTGTGGACTATATTGAATTTCATTTGTTTTTATACCTTCTATTCTCATAATATTCCTCCTTGAACTATACTTATCTATATTTAATATCGGCATTGAGAGTAAAAACTTTAATAAAAAAACTAGGAAACAAATATGCTTCCTAGCTTGCATTTATCTTGTTAAGGTATACAATTGATTTGAACAAATCTCCGTCAATTTCTATATCCAGCCTTCCCCCTTGAAGCTCTACTATACTCTTAGCTATGGCAAGGCCAAGACCTGAACCTTCGGTGTTTCTTGATTTATCCCCACGAATGAACCTTTCAAATAGCTCTTCTGAATTAAAGTCCAATTGGTGATTAGATATATTTTTCATAATAACTGAAATATGATTGTGATTCTCTATTATATCTATATATACTCTAGTATTTGGCATTGAATATTTGAGTATATTGCTAATTAGGTTCTCAAAAACTCTCCAGGTCTTTTTACCATCAAGCACTGAATATATGGGGTTTTCTGGGGTGTTTATCTTAAAATCTAAGCTAGAGCTTTTTATTTTTTCATCATACTCAGCTAATGATTGCTTGAGTAGTGAAACGACATTAAGCTTTTCCAAATCAAGTTCAATAGCTCCGCCAGCCATTTTTGATGCCTCAAACAAATCATCTATTAATGTCTTCAATCTCTGGGCCTTTCTGTCTATAATTCCTACATAGTCTTTAGTCTCTTCTGGGATATCTTCCTTCTTTAATATTTCAATATAATTTATTATGGATGTTAGTGGTGTTTTTAAATCATGGGACACATTTGTAATTAGCTCTGCCTTTAATCTTTCAGTTTTGAGCTGATTTTCTACAGATATTTTGTAGCCTGAACCCATATTGTTTATGCTATTTGCCAACCTTGATAGACTGGACTTGTCTTTTCCGTCTATTATGTAATTAAGGTTTCCTGATGCTATTTCCTCTGCACCAATAATTATTCTGTTTAGGTGGCTAACATGTTTGATGACATAGCGCGGAACAAAAATGAGGTATAAGATCATGTATCCTATTGATAATACCACTAGAACATCATAATTGATAAAAAAGGCTAAGACAAAAAAGAAGCCTGTAAATGCTGTGAGCCAAACTATTGTAAGCACTTTTATTCCAACAGACTTTACTGCGAAGCTATCTCTTAGCATTATTACTGAAGTAAATATGAAGCTCTCTTTAAGCTGCTCTATTAAATAGTCACTAATGGTAATAAAATGATATCCTTCCCATAGGTTGATGAAGATATAGAAGATATAAATACCCACAAAAGTTAATTTTACAAAATGGTCAATTCCTATGGGTAGATAAAAAAAGTGTAATACTCTAGTAATGTCAAGCATTAAAAATGTATATACCAAAAATCCTAGTACTCTAAAATCTATTGGTATTTTTATATAGATTTTTAATGGTCTTTCTAGAAGCTGGTATATTTTGTAGCGTTTGACTCCCACAATTATAAGTCCAACTCCAACTACTAAGGATAAAACAAGTAATCCTACTTCCTTAAATACTCTATCTCTAATAGCATTGTAATATCCTGGATCTAAGCCCAATCTTTCAGGAGCCTTAGCAGCATCAATGCCCATAGTGAGAAAGTTTTCATGGTATCTAATATCAATAGTGGCAAAAGTTGCAAAAGATAACATATAAATGATAATGATTAGCATAGTAATTTCTATGTTTCTATTTTTCAATTTTATATCCAATTCCCCACACCACCTTTAGGTATTTAGGCTCTTTAGGATTGATTTCAATTTTTTCTCTAATTCTCCTAATATGAACTGCCACTGTATTGTCAGAATTAAAGTAGGGCTCCTTCCAAACACGTTCGTAAATTTCTTCAATGGAAAATACCCTGCCCCCATTTTCCATGAGAAGTTCAAGTATCTTATATTCTAAAGGAGTAAGTCTGATTTCCTCTCCATCTACAGTTACTAATTTAGTGCTTTTATTTAATATAAGTCCATTTGCATTTATCTCATCTTCACTTTCCTTGTAGTTTCCTAGGTTAATATATCTTCTAAGATGAGACTTTACTCTAGCCACCAACTCCATAGGGTTAAAAGGCTTAGTAATATAGTCATCTGCCCCCACGTTTAATCCCAGTATTTTATCAGTATCCTCGGATTTTGCTGAGAGCATGATTATAGGTATGTTTTTATTTTCTCTTATCTTAAAAGTGGCCTTTATTCCATCCATTCTAGGCATCATTATATCCATTAGTATTAGGTGTATGTCCTCCTCTTCTAATACCATAAGTCCATCTAATCCATCCTTTGCCTTGAATACCTTAATTCCTTCGTTTTTAAGATATATTTCTATGGCGTCTCTTATTTCGTCCTCATCATCTACTACAAGTACATTGTACTCAGTCATTTGTATCCCTCATTTCTATTAAAAATCAAATACATTATATCACTTTTTCAAAAATTATCCTTGTCAATTATTATTCTACAATAGATTCTTTAAAAATAAGTCACTTACTTTCTTAAGTTTTTATGAAGAAAAAAACTCCTTAAATAGATTTTTTCTATCTAAGAAGTTTCTATACTTCACTTGTTGTTGGAATAAAATTATCATTATAAGTCCTAAGGTCCGCATTTATTGAGTACTCTGAAAGTTTGCCAGTATATATGTGTTCAAGCTCTTTTAAATCTAGAAAATCATTGGGAGTTACTAGTCCAGGTGGTTTATTAAATAGATTTAATCCGCTTTTTTCAAGTACTGTGGCTACAAATTGAGAACAGAAGTAGCAATATTCTCTTTCAATAGGGATATTTGCAATTACACCCAATAGTCCAATGAAGCTGTAGTCATATTTATCCTTTTCCTTCTCAAATTCCTTGATTACTCTTCTCATTCTACGAAAAATACGCCAGTCTACTTCAAGTGAAAATATTGAACAAGTAGTCTCATCAAAATACTTGTATATTTTACTATCTACACCTTCAACCACAAAGCCACCAAGTAATGGGTTGTAATATTTTTTCCTCCCAAAGCTATAAAATCGTCTTAAATCCTTGGTAAATGAAATGGCCACATGATTATAGGGTGATTTTGTATATACTTTTATAATCTTTGTTGGAATTGAACCAGTATTAGTTAGCAATATATATATTTTTCTTTTTCCATTACTAGATTTTTGGCTTCCCATAATAAACACACCAGCTTTTTTATTATAACTTTATATCATATTATATATTGCAATTATGTTTCACATGCCCTTTTATTTGTCTGCTCTCTCAAATTTCATACCTCTTACTCCATTATATCACAACACATTAAAAATTAAAGATGCTTTTAGAACCATACTATACTGAGGCAAAATTCTACAAATTAATTTGATCTTTATGTTATGGTTATAATAATAGTATGATATAATATTAAGATACGATTATCGAAATACAATTAATAAGGATGTTTTTTTATGATTATTGACTATTCATATAATAAAAAGAATATTGATACGGTTTCCGGGCATATATTTAAAGGTAGGAACTATAGATGTAATTACGTTAGATATAAATCCCTATATAGAAATTGTGCTCCTGGAACTGAAGATGTTGAGTTGTACTTATTTGAGCCTAAAGAAAAGATTAGAGGTTCTGCATTAATTCTTCATGGTTTAGGTAGCAAGAACATCAAGTATCTTTTATGGCTTGGACCCCATCTAGCTAGTACTGGCGTCAGCACTGGTATATTGATATTACCTGGAAACTACACTAGAGTAGAAAACAGCTCTGTAAGCGGCCGTAGTTATCTATATCCTGACATGAATTTAATGTACCAATTTTGGGAGCATGGAGTAATAGATGTTCTAAGCACTATTGATATGCTAGAGCAGTCTGGTCATTGGAATGAGAATAATATACTAGCCGGATATTGTTTAGGTGGTATGATATCTACTATTGTGGGTGCAATAGAAAATAGAATAAATCATTTGCTATTTATGACAACTGGTGGGCACATGCCACGTATTATGCATGAATCGCCAGCAACAGTATTTGTGAGAAAGATGTTTGAAAATGGCTTTGATAAGGGCTATCAACTAAATGACAAAAAGACCCTGTATAGTATTTATGATGAGCAATTTCCTGAGATAAAAAAAATGTCATTACATGACATAATAACTAACGAAGATATTCACCCTTTATTTAAAGTTGACCCTATTTCATATGCTCATTTATTAGATATGAAAAAAGCAACTTTTATAGATGCATATTTTGACAAGACTTTACCTCTACTTTCACGAAAAGTGCTCTATGACGAGATGTCTAATGCCAACACTAAAGTATTGCCCATTAGCCATGCAAGTTGGCTGCCTTTTGGATATCTTTTAGCTAGATATATGCTTTACAAGCTTAACTTCAATTCAAAAGAAGCAAAGAGGGCTTTATTAACCAAAGAAATAATACAAAATCCCTTAGAAAAATAAATATGGCAGGTAAATATATGAAAGAAATCTTAGAAAAGCTAAAATCCTCTTTTTTTATTGTAAACAAACTATATTTAGTACTTATATTTTTTGTCCTTGCCATAGAAGACCTAACTCTAGGCTTCTTCTATTTCCTAATGTCTGTCTTTTCATTTGCCTGGAAAGCACTTAATTCAAGAGTTCCCATAAATGTAAGCAAGAAATTCGAACCTAAAACCCTTGTTTATAAAAAAACTAAAGATAGTGAACTTAAGCTAGATTTATGGCTTCCTTCAAAGATTAAA
>JBBAFY010000025.1:0-28520 GCA_041655135.1 Tissierellales bacterium | reverse complement strand
GGTGGAGTTTTCTAAAATAACAATATCAGCATTATATTGTCTAGTGATAAGTTTCCACTCTCTTATAATTCCATCATAATCTCTACCGAGGCGGTCAAGTGCATCTATATAAATTAGGTCACCTTCCCTAATAATTTTTTTCATTGTATTATACTCTTTTCTTTCAAAAGTAGCTCCTGAAATCTTATCTACAAAAACAAATCTCTCTTCTATACCTAACTCTTTAAATTTTTCAAGTTGTCTTCCCTCATTTTGGTCTTTGGAGCTAACCCTAGCATATCCCATCATTACCATTTCGTTCACCCTTCCAATTTATTAAATATATTATACCATATTTGTCCGCAAACATCAACCAAACTATATAGACATCTGTATATTATTTTATAACTTTTACAGACATTATTTTAATAGCTTTTCCATAATTTTAAAAGTGTCTTTAAAGTATACTTTTATGAACGGGTTAGAAATAAAAAATCCCTCAATTTATATCGAGGGAGATTAAAGCTTTATCTATTTTTAAACCTTATATAAACTTAAGATATTTTAAAGTCATTAATTCTTCAATACTTATACTCTTTCTTACATCTTTTTTATAATACTGAGATAATGTTGAAACATCATTTCCGCTTAGTCTTGAAATTAATCTAATATCAATCTTTGAATCAATCATTTCAGATATTGCTGTTTTCCTTAATGTTTCATGATTAATATTTGGTATTTTATATTTTGGGTTAGTTCCATTTATATCTTTAACAAATTGAATTAAATACTCATTTAATTTGCCATAAAAATCATCACTATCGCCAAATATATAAGTTTTATAATATTCTGTTTCCTCTCTATCTCTATCTCTATCGTAAATAATATATTTAAATAAAAATTTCTTATATTCAATTAAGTCACGATATAAACTATTAGTTACTTCTACCCTAACTTCATTGATTTTTATTGTTCTTGATTTCTCTGAAAAATGTTCAAATTTAATATCTGATATTATACTTTTTCTACAAGGAGCTAATAGTGTTATTTTTATTAATAATCTCAACTTCAAATATTTAAAATATCTATTCATCTCTGCTTTTTTACTCTTATCTATCAGTACATTATAATCATTAAATCTAAAAAAATAATCATCTAAAAAAGATAAAATGCTTTTTATCATATCTTTATTTAATTCCGCATTATCTATAGGGTCTTTAAACATAATTCTATCTATAAATTCTTCATAATCTTGTTTATAAGTTGCCCTCTCAAAAATATCCTCTGCATACTCATTTATCTTTAAATATTTGTAAAATGTTTTAATAGCTTCTAAATATCTGTGAGAAGTATTTTCCCTGTTTATGATTTTTTTATTAAACAAATCCTCTATACTAGATAGAAAGTTTTCAAATTTTACTTCTCTTATATCTTTTACTCCAATAGACTCTAAATAACTGATAAAATCATCAATATTCTTTTCATAGTTCTTATTACCAATGTTATTGTTCGAAAATACCTCTTTATACTCTTTTAAAGTCTGCATCCTATAATCCCCCCCTATTTAACATATTCTACATAAAACCCTAAAATCCTAAAATCCTTCTTTTTATTTGAATTATTTATAATTGCATCAAATATACCTCGTTCTCATTGATTAGAAAACACCGTTTGATATGTAAGGTATTAAACGGTGTTTTCTATTGCGTGTAGAAGGGCTTTATTATATAGAAAAATAGAACCTAAAAGTAGGCTCTATTATAGATATTTTGATATAAAATCCTTTTGATTATGATTATTTTTTAAATCTTTATTATTAAGCTGAATGTACTTTCTTGTGGTTTCTAAAGCTGAATGACCCATTATACGTTGTAATGTAAATATATCCATGTTTTCTTTAACTGCATTAGTAGCAAAGGTATGGCGTAGTACATAAGGGGTACATTTAGCATCTATCTTAGCATCTCTACCATATTTTCTAAAATTATAAGCTATATTATCAGGTTTTATTGGTCCACCATAAGTAGATAAAAATAAATATTCACTATTATTATCTATTGAAATTGTTCTCAAATCTTCTAATAATTTAGCTACCTTATTACTAATAGGTATTTGCCTAAAAGTCCTCGTTTTACTAACCTCTGATTGTATATTTACTAAACCTAGCTTATAATCAATATCATTAATTTTAAGCTGTAGAGCTTCTCCTATTCTTATTCCACAATCTAATATCAATAACATTAGTACAAAGTCTCTATACCCTGCATAAGTTTCTTTATTAGGTTGTTTTAATAGTTTCTTTACATTTTTATCTGATAAGGGTTGAATAGTATCTTGAGGGACTCTTACAAGTTTTATTTTATTAGAATAATTGATGCTTATGTATCCCTCATCATATAACCATTTTAAATAACACTTTAATGGCCTTATTCTTAAATTAATAGTACAAGGAGCATATTCTTTTACTGTTATCATGTCCGCAATATACCCTCTAAATATATTAATTTCAACCTGCTGGTCTTCCATAGACCAACATGACGATACCACATAATCCTTAAAAAACTTCATAAAATACTTATGGTCTTCTAATGTTCTAGGTGTTAGTCCTTCCAATACCTTAAAGTTAATAAAGCTATCATGTATTTTAAAGAAATCTTCTAACAACATGGTGGTCTTGTCCTCATCGTTCGTCAACACTGGTGGTCTTGATTTGAACTTCACAGTCTTGCTAACCATTGCAATCACTCAACTCCTATTTTTAAAAATTAGGTAATCGACATGGTGGTTTAGTCAATTTTACAAATAAAAAAGCTCTAACCAATTTCATTCGACGAATTGATTAAAGCCTTAAAATTACTCTATATGGCGGGAATATGTGGGAATCGAACCCACCCAAGAGGCTACTAACCCCTCGCGCTGGTTTTGAAGACCAGAGGGCACACCAGCACCCATCTACTCCCATTTATCTTATAATTATTGACACTAATCGATTTTAACATACATATCTTTTAAGGTCAACGATATTATTCTTTTTTGTTTCCTAAATAGCGACATCTAATTAAGTAAAAAAGACTAAAGAAATCCATTTAAAAACTATATGTAATTTAATTATAGATTTTTTCTTAGTTCTCTTAATTCATCTTGAGTAAGATTTCGCCACTTCCCAACTTTTAAATCTCCAAGCTGAATATTCATTATTCTTATACGTTTTAGATTTACAACCTTATATCCAAAGGCTTGACACATACGCCTAATTTGCCTATTAAGGCCTTGAGTTAAAACAACACGAAATGTTTTTTCATTAATCGGTGTCAATTTACAAGGTTTAGTTGTTGTACCTAAGATCTTCACTCCCTTGGACATGCCTTGCATAAAATAAGGAGTAATGGGCTTATTTACCGTTACAATATATTCCTTTTCATTGTTGTTTTCTGCACGTAACACCTTATTAACTATATCTCCATCATTAGTCAATAAAATTAGCCCTTGCGAGTCCTTGTCTAATCTCCCAATATGAAAAATACGTTCGGGATGATTGACAAAATCAACAATATTGCCTTCAATATGTCTTTCCGTTGTACATGTAATTCCTATTGGTTTATTTAAGGCTATATAAACATGTTGTCTTTTCTTGCCTATGGACTTCCCATCAATGCACACCCTGTCATTTGCTTCTACTATAGTACCTAAATGGGCAATCTGTCCATTGATTGTAACACGGCCTTCCCCAATAATTTTATCTGCCTCTCTTCTAGAACAAAAACCTGTTTCACTAATAAACTTATTAATCCTCATATTAAAATCCTTTCTCATTCGTTTCTATTCATCTGTAATTCTACCCTAAATTTATAATTAATAACTCCTTATAGTAGTAACCACAAATCTATTGTCTACATATTTTAAACCCATTTCCAACATTGTGTCTCTGCCTATACGACCATCAGAATAATACAAGCTCAACTCATATAGTAGTATTATTTCATTATCATACTTAATTATTTCAACATTATTGATTTGATAATTTGCCAATCCTAATTCTTGAGTTTCATAATAGGATTCAAACAAGTCATATTTTGACTCATTAACATCATGAACTGACCCCATCTTGAACATTTTCCTAAAGTCTCTCTTTAAAAGAGCATCATAATATTCTTGAATTATATTATTCGGACTATAATAAGGTGTTACTATTAATAGTTTACTAAAACCTATAGGTTCATTTAATATATGTTTACTATATTTATCTTTCTTTTCTCCTTCTATAAGTATTTGTACATTATCTATATCTTCTATTGATGCTAAGCTGTTTACAATAGAATAAATAATAAGTACTTCTTCATTTTCCACTATTTTTTCATTTATCAAGGCTTTATTAAAATTCACATATGCTACTGAACCCTGTAGATGTATAGATAAGATTTTTGCTCCACTAGGAATTACATTTCGCAAATCTTCTTTCTTTGTTCCTTTCAATAGCTCATCCATAACTACAGTCTCTAATTTTTTATTTTCAAGATTTACTTTTCTTACTTCTTCAACTAATATATCAGATTCTTTTCTAGGAAAAAACAGACTAATATCAACTTGATATCCCTCTGGCATTGGATTAATTGGCGGATAATTCAAGTCATCTTTATATAGTACTGTATAGGTTTGACAACCCATTAAAAGAAGAATAAATATAATTAATGGAATAATTTTAGGTTTGTTTCCCATAGTAAATCCTCCATATCTTTTTCAAAACTAGTAGTGATTTAATCATACATTAAAGATACGTTTAGTTAAAGGTTTATATCATTTGGTAACTTTATCAAAAAGGTGCTTCCCTTTCCTACTACACTTTCAACTTCTATAGCCCCTTGATGTAATGTTACTACCTGCTGTGAAATAGACAAGCCTAATCCAGTACCTCCTGTTTTTCTTGATCTAGCCTTATCTACTCTATAGAACCTGTCAAATATTTGATTAAGACTATTCTCTGGTATTCCAATACCATTGTCTTTAACCTCTATAATACACCACTTACCTTGTGAATATAGACTAACTTTTACCTTTCCATTTTCCTGTGTATACTTAATAGCATTTTCAATAATATTTATTAAAGCTTGTTGTATTTTTTCAGGATCAATTCTTATTTGAATCTCCTCTTCTAGCTTCAATCTCAATCCTATGTTTTTCATCTCTGCAATAGGCTTCAATCTATTGACAATCTTTTCTACAAAAAAGTTCATGTAGATTATCTTATAGTTAATTTGGAGCTTTTCCTTATCTAAATCAACAATAGATAATAGTTCGCTAATAATATTATTTAACCTATCGGTTTCTGCTGAAATATCCTCCATAAACTCCTTATAAATATTAATATCTCCCTCATTTTGATGAAGAAGAGATTCTGATAAGAGTTTAATAGAACTAATGGGGGTTCGTAATTCATGAGAAACATTAGCCACAAAGTCATTTCTTTGCTTATCTACCTGATCTAATTTCAATATCATTGCATTAAAAGCATCTGCCATGCTTTTAAATTCGTCATTGGAGTCAACATCAACTTTTTGCTTAAAATCTCCCTTTGTCATACTATTTATAGCCTTTGTAAATCTCTCTAAAGGCTTAAAGGAAAAATCTAGAAATATAAAGCTTATAAGTGCTATTATGAGTATACACGCAATTGATATTAAATATAGGTTTTGACTAATATGGTTCAAATCCTTATATATATCATTAATTGAGACTGATATAAATGCAACTCCAACCACTCGATTGTGAACAATTGCTGGCACTGCTGCATATAAAACATGGCCATACTCTTTAAAGTTGTATGTGTTTGCAGAAGTCTGTCCCTTTAGAGCTTGCTGAATCTCATTATGCTTAAATATTTCTCCAACGTATTCTTTGCTTGAGTCTCCTTTTACCACTCCATCATTATCAACTACAATAATTCTTCCTCTGATTTCCTTGCTATATTTTTCTGCGATTGGCCTAATTCTAACTATAGCCTCATATGAGTTCTTCATTGTTAAATAATTCTTAACATCATTTGAAATTATATTTGCCCTAATTAGTACATTTGATTTTTTTTGCTCAATATATATATTTAGTATTAGTCTACTTATGAATAGGTTTATAATTAAAAGAGATATGATAACTAATAACAAATAGGTGGAAACAAGTTTCCACCTTATACTAACAAACTTCTTTCTTCTATTGAGATTTATTCCTAAAATAATAACCAACTCCCCATTTAGTCAAAATGTATTCTGCCTGGCTAGAGTTTTTCTCGATTTTCTCCCTTAGTCTTCTAATGTGTACATCTACTGTTCTCAAATCTCCAAAATATTCATATCCCCAAATAATTTCTAATAGCTCTTCTCTTGTAAATACGTTCCCAGGATTTGAAGCTAATAGAAGCAATAGGTCAAATTCTTTAGCAGTTAAATTTATATCCTGACCTCTAACAGATACTTTTCTCCCTAATGTGTTAATTGTAAAGTTGTCTAGTTGAATTATTTGTTCGCCAATTCTAGTCTCCCTGTTGTTAATCCTTCTTAATATAGCTTTTATTCTAGCTTTTAACTCTAAAATGTTGAATGGTTTAGTCATATAGTCATCGGCACCATACTCTAATCCCAATATCTTACTAATATCTTCTCCCTTTGCTGTTAACATAATAATAGGCACCTGAGATTTCTCTCTAATTTTCTGGCATACCTCAAGTCCATCAATTCCTGGAAGCATAAGATCTAATAATATTAAATCATAATTTCCCTTCTTAAACTTTTCATAGGCCTCTAAACCATCATAGGCTACATCGATTTCATATCCTTCTTGTTCTAAGCTATATTTAAGTCCTTTTACCAGTAGAGCTTCATCATCAACAATTAAAACCTTGGTGTCCAAAATATCACCCCAAACTTTAATATTATTACTATCAACTAATCTTATATTAGTATTCTATACTTATTTACTTATTCCTCTTTTTACTAAGAATAAAAGTAATTAGTATAAAACTCTTGTATCTCCTAAACGTTTTGTTATTTTCAGATCGTCTAGGTATTCTAGAAGTACTATGGCAAGTTTCCTGTTAGTGCTTAGTAAATCTCTTAGTTGTGCTACAGAAATGGAGCCGTTACTTAAAATGAAGTCTTTTATAGACTTAATAGCTTCTGTGAATACATCCATGTGTAGAATGATGTCATCCTTTAATTTTTTTAGTATCCCTATATTTAGAAGAGCATCAAAAACTTGATCTACATCTTTAATATTGTAGCTTAATGCATGATAAAGATCTTCTTTCTTAACAGAGTTAAATCTGTTTTTCAAAAATTCCTTCTCAATTGCACTTTTTATTTCGTTTTGTAATGGATTAAATTTCACCTCAAAATCAACTAGAGATAGGCTTTCATTTATCTGTTTCAAAATTCCATCATCAATAAGCTTATTTATAAAACTATCCCCTAGCTTTTGTTTAATGGTACCTAAATACTTACTTCTAATTTCTTCTTTTGACATTCCAGCCTTTAATTGGTTATTATTGTGATAAGTACTTAACTCTTCCTTAATCTTATTACATAATTGTTTACTATAATCTACATGAATGATGTGTAGGTCTTTTAATAAACTAAATGTTATTATCCTATTTTCTATTTTAAGCTGGTTTATTATTCCTGAAATCTTTTCCTCTGGCATAACTGTAAATACAGATATATCTTTTAAAGTAGGGAATTTATTACTCTTATCCTTTATTATTTTTTCGATGATGTCAGAAATATCACCTTTTTCCTTAATCTCTAATTCATCAATTACATTCTTGTCAAATCTTTTTCTTTTTGGAGGATTCGGTTCTAAAATCTCACCGCCACCTATGGTCATCATAGGTGAATAAAATCTAATAATAAATCTATCCCCTCTTTTAGCTACTATTTCTTCTTCTAACCTTAGCTGAGCATAACAGCTTTCTCCTGGTGTTAGCTGTTCTCTATCTAAGAATACTACTCTACACAACACTTCACTTGCACCAGTATAAAGCCTAAGTCTTGTCCTATTATCAATAATTCTTTGTGAGTCCTCTAATAGTTCAAGCTTAACATCAACCATCATAGTGGGTTCCATTGAGGCTACAGGGGCTATTACACTTCCCCTTGCTATATCGCTTTTCTTAAGTCCTGCTATATTTATGGCTACTCTCTGACCACCGTAAGCTACATGGCTATCTATTCCATGAACTTGAATTGACCTTATTCTACCAGTCTTGTTGTTGGGAAAGGCCTGAACCTCGTCTCCAATATTAAGCTTTCCAGCAGATAAGGTTCCAGTTACTACAGTTCCAAAGCCTACCATAGAAAAAACCCTATCTACAGGTAACCTAGCTGTTTCATTAGTATCCCTATCCTTTACCTCTTCAGTGAGCTTGTCTACTAGTTTAATTACTTCACTTATTCCTGTTTTTGTAACTGAAGAAACTGGTATTACATGACTACCTTCTAAGAAAGTACCATTTACACCATCTTTTACATCCTCTTTCACCAATGCTAACCATTCTTCATCTACCAAGTCTGATTTTGTCAGTACAATAAGTCCCTTTTCTATCCCTAATAGATTTAATATATTTAGATGCTCCTTAGTCTGTGGCATAATACCTTCATCGGCTGCTATAACTAATAGCACCACATCTATCCCCATTACTCCTGCTAGCATATTTCTTATAAACTTTTCATGACCTGGGACATCAATAATACCAGCTCTTCTACCACTAGGAAGATCAAAATATGTAAATCCTAACTCAATAGAAATACCTCTTTCTTTTTCTTCCTTTAGTCTATCTGTCTCTCTTCCTGTTATGGCTTTAATTAAAGTTGTCTTACCATGATCAATGTGACCAGCAGTTCCTATTATGACATTCTTCATTTGCTGCACTCCTTTGAAAAAATATCAAAAACATACTTTAGTCCTTCTGCTATCGCATCAAAGTCGTATTCCTCAACAGTTCTTAAGTCTATATATAGTCTATCCTTAAAAATACGTGTTATAATGGGTACATTATAACTCCTAAGTCCTTTCTCTAATAAAGTAACGCTTATTTCATCAGAATGTAACATTATGCATTTTGTAGGTATTTGTTCAAGAGGCATGGAACCCCCACCAACCTGTGAATAATCATCAGCAATCCTTAATGTAAGACCATCTAAACTCTTCTGTTCTATTTCAAAAAATAGTTTTTCAGCTTTTGATGCAAGCTCCTTTTGTGACATTGTAAGCATTCTAAGAGTTGGAATTTTATTTATTGCAGTATCCTCACTTAAATACAATCTCAATGTTGCCTCTAAAGCAGAAATAGTAAATTTATCTACCCGAAATGCCCTATTAAGAGGATGTTTTTTCATCATATCAATATATTTCTTATTACCTATTATTATCCCTGCCTGAGGTCCCCCTAGAAGCTTATCACCGCTAAAAGTGACTACATCAACTCCTGCTCTTATAGATTCTTGAACTGTTGGCTCATATTGAAGTCCATATTTACTTAAATCTATTAAAACACCACTACCTAAATCCTCTATTACCGGTAAATCACTTTTACTTCCCAAGTCAACTAATTCTTCTAATGTCACACTCTCTGTGAAACCTAAAATTCTATAATTACTTGTATGTACCTTCATTAAAGCAGCAGTATTCTCTCCTATAAATTTTTTATAATCTAATAAATGGGTTTTATTTGTAGTGCCTACGTCTACTAATGTGGCCCCACTTTGCTCCATTACCTCAGGAATTCTAAAGGAACCCCCTATCTCTACTAGCTCTCCTCTAGATACTATAACCTCTTTGCCTTTCGCTATGCTACTTAAAACCAATACTACAGCCGCAGCATTGTTATTAACAACCAATGCTGCTTCTGCACCAGTGATTTTACAGATAATATCTTCTATATGACTATATCTTGAGCCTCTTGTACCATTTTCAAGATTAAATTCCAGGTTATTATAATTTGAGCCTATTTCAGTAACGTAATCCATTATTTCTTCATTTATTAAAGATCTACCTAAGTTAGTATGGACAACAACTCCAGTTCCATTTATTACTTTTCTTAGCCTTGGTCTTAGGGATATTTTTACCCTATACTCTATATCTTCGATAATTGAATCTATTCGATAATCTAGCTCCTCAAGGGTTACTCTTTTATTTGATATTAACTCTCTAAGTTCTGAAAGTACTTCTCTAATTATTTCAGTAACTGTTTCCCTAGGAGAATTTTTAGAGAGCTCATTAATCTTTTCATTAGCTAATATCTGATCAACCTTAGGTAATTTACTATATAGATTTGTGTCACTATTCATATAATACCCTTCCTATTCTATCGTTTTTTTATTCTACAAGAATATATTTATCTTGCTTTTCAATTACTTCTCCAACAATTCCATACTCTGTAGGTCCATTTTCCAATAATCTTAATAAGGCATCAGCCTTATCTGCCTCCAAAGAAATCAATAGTCCTCCTGATGTTTGAGGATCAAATAAAATATCTTTTATTTCCTGAGCAATATCATCTGTGAAGCCAACCTTATCACCTATAAAATTCATATTTGAATACGCTCCAGCAGGCACAAGTCCCATCCTTGCATATTCTAAAGCTTGTTGTATAATAGGAATTTTGTCTGAATAAAGCTTAATTGTAACACCACTACCCTCTGCCATTTCTAAAGTATGTCCAAGAAGACCAAAGCCTGTAATATCAGTACAGCTATTGGCTCCTACAGTTAACATAGCATCCTTAGCAAACTTATTCAGTGTAATCATTGTTTTAACAGCTTGATCATATGTTATCTCGTCTACTAGTTGAGCCTTTATAGCAGTATTTAGAACTCCTATTCCTATGGGTTTAGTCAATACTAATAAATCACCAACTTTGGCATTACAGTTAGTAAGAACTTTATTTGGGTGTATAAAACCACTTACACTAAGCCCATATTTAGGCTCATCATCCTCTACAGTATGACCGCCTATTATCATAGCATTTGCTTCCACTACCTTGTCATAACCACCTTTTAAAATTTCAGCCATTATATCAGGTGATAGACATGTTGGAAAACAAATAATATTCATTGCTAGCTTAGGTTCTCCTCCCATAGCATATATATCACTTAATGAGTTAGTAGCAGCTATCTGACCAAATGTATAGGGGTCATCTACTACTGGTGTGAAAAAATCTAAAGTCTGAATAAGTGCAGTTTCTTCATTTATTTTATAAACAGCTGCATCATCAGATGTTTCAATTCCTACAATAAGATTTTCGTCATTAGCTTTTGGTAAATGACACAGCACCTGTGCCAAGGTATCAGGACCAATTTTCGCTGCTCAGCCCGAACTCTTTGTCATTTCAGTAAGTCTCTTTTCTTTTTCTGACATATATCCCACTCCTTATTTAGCTACTATGAAGCCCTTTATTGATTCAAACTTCTTATCTCCTATTCCAGATACTTTTTTTATATCATCTATTCTAGAAAACTTATGGTTTTTTCTATATTCAATTATTCTATCAGCAAGTACGGAACCTATTCCAGGTAGATTCTCTAATTCTCCTTTTGTTGCTGTATTAATATTGATTTTTCCTTGATTAGTATCATTACTACTAGCTTGATTTACGGGTATATTTTCTAATACAGAAATGTCTTCACCAATTTTAGGAATATAAATTTTTTCCTCATCATTAATCTTCTTTGCAAGATTAATTCTCTTTTCATCTGCATATTGAGTTAATCCTCCAACAATATTAACAGCATCGATGACTCTAGCACCTTCAATTAACTCTATAACTCCTGGATTGACAACTTCACCATCTACATGTACAATTATTTTTCTTGGTGATTCTTCATTGTTTTCAGTTGTAGATTTACCATCTATTTCGTATGTGACTTCTGTGCTATTTATCTCAATCCCTTGGTCATTTGTATCTGCTTTTATTAGTTCTATATCTTTTTTCATAAATAATTGATACCCAAATGTTACAATTACTATAATTACAAATATTAGTATAACTATTTGTTCTCTTTTTGTAAAGTTGCTCACAAGACTCACCCCAGTATATACATATTCTTACCATATTATTCTATAGGATACATGAATATCCTTCAATAAAGTGTCAAAAATCTAAATAAATTGTGCTTTTTATTAAAAAGCAATAAATTGTATTAAAAATGTTGTCATATTTTGATATACTATAAAGTATAAAAAGTGGAGGTGATATATTGAAAAAATTAATTGTTTTTTCTCTATTTCTATTTTTAGTTATCAATCTAAAAGGATATGCGCTTGCTGATGAACCAGATATATCTGCTGAAGCTGCTATTTTAATTGATGTTGATACTGGCACTATACTTTATGAAAAAAATATTCATGAAAAAATGTACCCTGCCAGTACTACAAAAATACTAACTGGTATTATAGCTATTGAAAAGGGTAATCTTGATCAAAAGATAACCGTTGACAAAGAAACACCATATGAGATTCAAGGTAGTCATATTGCCCTTGAGCCAGATGAAATTGTAACTATGAGAGATTTGATTTATGCAACTCTAATAGAATCAGCTAATGATGCTGCTGCAGTAGTAGGAAAGCATATTTCAGGCTCTACAGAGGAATTTACTAAGCTAATGAACAATAAAGCAAAAGAGCTTGGAGCAAAAAACACCAATTTTATTAATGCAAATGGATTACATAGCAATAATCACACTACTACGGCATATGATTTAGCTATGATTACAAAATATGCAATGCAAAATGACCTTTTCAAAAATATTGTATCAACATATACCTATACTATAGACCCTACAAATAAAAAAACTATTCCTCGATATCTAAAATCATCGAATAAGTTATTGTATGGAACAGATAAGATAAATGTCAATGGGAATAATGTAGCTATAAAGTATGATGGAGTCATTGGTGTCAAAACTGGATATACCCCTGAAGCTCAGAGTTGTTTGGTTTCTGCAGCTGAAAGAAATGGACAAAGACTTATAAGTGTTGTTCTAAAAACTACAGGTAATAATGTCTTTATAGATACACATAAGCTATTGAATTATGGTTTTGATAACTTTTCTAGTGTTAAACTTGCTTTCAAAAATGAGTTTATTGATAATATAGAAGTTGAAAATGGTGATATATCCATAGTTACTGGAATAATAGGTGATGACCTATTTGCCCTTATTCCTAAAGGGAGAGAGAGTGAAGTAAAAAGAAACATTGTGCTTCCAGATAAGGTCTCTGCACCGGTATCTAAAGGTCAAGTTATAGGTAAAATAGAGCTAAAACTAGATAGTAAAATAATTGAAACCACTAATATTATATCAGCAATGGAAATAAATCAAAAAGGTGCTTTTGCTATATCTAATTTACAAACTAATAGTACAATTCTTAATAAATGGTGGTTATGGCTAATAATATTCTTTATACTCTGGAGAACATCTGTAGAATTTAAGAGAAGAAAGATTAAAAAAAGAAGACAGTCATCTTATTTTTATATGAAATAGTTGAACAATAATAGACTTACAAGTAAAAGGTGACAAAAAAAGATATGATACATCTTTAGATGTATCATATCAAAAAAGTCATCTCTTTTTATAATACTGCTATTGCTTCAATTTCTACATTCCCATCTTTGGGCAATCTAGCTACCTCAACGCATGACCTAGCTGGCTTATGCTCGCCAAAAAATTCTCCATACACCTCATTAATAAGTGCAAACTGATTCATATCCTTTATAAAAACCGTTGTCTTAACAACCTTATTAAGTGTAGTCCCCGCTGCTTCTAATACACACTTAAGATTGTTTAATGATTGTCTAGTTTCTTCCTGGATAGTTGTGTCCACTAATTTCCCAGTCTTAGGGTTTATGCCTAGCTGACCAGAACTATAAACTAAATTCCCCATATTTATTGCTTGAGAATATGGACCTATTGCCTTTGGTGCTTCTTCTGTAAATATTGATTTCAATTCCATATATGTAACCTCCTAAAATGTTTTTATATTTTCATCGTATCTCTTCTAGGTAATTATATATAGTATATCTAGAGACACAAAGCTTTTCTGCTACATATTCCACTGATCCCTTTATAAGAAAGACACCTTTGTTGTCCAATATGTTTACAATCTTCACCTTTTCTTCTTTACTAAGGTAAGATATAGGTTTGCCAACTTCATTCACTACATCAGATACTAGCCTTTCCAATAGTGTAGTTATATTTTCGATAGAATTTGCGCCTTTTTCTCCTGAGTTAACTTCACTTATATTATCCATTGCGCTAAATCTCTGGAATGCATTTTTAGCTAATAAAAAATCAGTTAAATCAAAACTAACTACTGCAATTATTTGTTCTTCCTTAGAGCCACTGTCAATAAGAGATAGCGCCGCTTTTATACTCTGTCCCCCTTTAGTAGTATAAGAAAAAACAGTATAACCATTATGAGATTTGGCTTTATTTAGTGCCTCAAGCTCATAATGGTTCATATGTTCTCTATACTTTCTAAATGTAACTTGATTATTAACAGAATACTTTAGTTCATGATTTGAACCCTTCATAATAAATAAACTCACTTCACAATTCGGACCAAATAAATTTCCCAAGCTATCTGCAAAAGAAGTAAGGTTCTTAGTTAAGTCATTCATCTCATTAGCCATATTCAATCCCTTCTTCCTATAGAAATGCTTCTACATTCATATCTTCAGCATCAGCCCATAATCTCTCCAGATTATAAAAATTTCTATCCTCTTTATGAAATATATGAACAATAACATCTCCATAATCTAGTAATATCCAGTTCCCTGTACTATAGCCTTCTTTATGAATTATATCATAACCATTAATGTGCATTTTCTCTTCAATGTCATCCGAAATAGCCATAACTTGTCTTTGCGAATTTCCACTTGCTATTACAAAATAATCTGCTATACTTGTGAGCTTAGATATCTCCAGCACCTTTATATCAAAAGCTTTTCTATCATCAGCAGATTTTATTATTACAGACAGTTGTTCAATCACTATCCTACCCCCTGGTTTATATTAATATAAAACTTTTATTCGTTTTCATCTTTCATAACTATGTTATGCTCAATAAACATATTATTAATTATTTCATTTGTTTTTTCTTTGTTATGAATATAATACCAAATCTTACTTATATTTTTTGGTTCGCCTGGCAAGGTTGCCATAGAAATATTTTCAGAATCTACCTTTCTAGCTTTTAGCGCAAACTTAGCTATGGTATCTAGTGGTATATTAGTATCTACATTCTCAAAATAGGTATTAATAAATTTAGGAATCCTTAATATATTTTTCGGATTCAAGACCTTTTTAATAGCACTGCCCATAAACTGATGCTGAGCTTCTATTCTACCCAAATCCTGGTTAGCATATCCTTTCCTAAATCTTAAAAATTGTAGTGATTCATCACCATTAAGAACTTGTATACCTTTCTTTAGATTTATTTCTAGAGGTGGGTCAGCATATGGATCCGAATATTTCATATCCATAGGTACATCTATCTCTACTCCATCAATTAATTCTACTAGGTCTTCTACAATTTTATAATCAACTCTTACATAATAATCAAGACTAATGCCTAGAAGTTCTTTAACTGCACTTACTGATAACTCTGGTCCTCCATAAGCATGAGCATGATTAATCTTCTCTTTGTTTTTTCTTCCTCTTATGCTAGCCATAGTATCTCTAGGAATTGATAATATGGAAACCTTCCCAGTAGTATCGTCGTACCTGCATAGCATCATTGTATCTGTTCTTTGTCCTTTAGCTTTACTTGCATCCTTTGAGTCCACTCCTAAAAGCAAAAATGTTATTTCCTTATTACTTTCGTCACCTCTAACTATATTAGCTATATTGGATACAAAAGAACTTTTACCATCCTCATTCTTCAAAACAAAAGTAATAATTCCTCCAAATATTATGGAAAATATTAAAAATGCCACTAAAAAAGTTTTCAGAAATTTTTTCATTTATAACCACTCCAAGCCTATTTGATTTCATCTATTAGATAGTTTCTTGCATTAATTGTATCAGGATGGATATAGTATCCCTTATCTATTATATGCTTTATGGTTTTATCCATTGCATTAAGCAAGGCCAAATCTAAATTCTCGTAGGCTAGTTGTCTTATCTCATCTACCCCCTGAATTTTTCTATCTGGTTCTATATAATCAGATACATATATTATTTTTTCCAGTGGTGTCATATCCTCTTTTCCTGTGGTATGGTATTGAATTGAGTCTAACACATCCTTATCCTTTATACCAAAGTCTCTCCTAGCTACCTCAACACCTAGTTCTCCATGAATTAATGCCAGATTAATTCCATGATTATCTCTTCGAATTATACCAAATTCATATGCATTTTTCAATAATTCATTTTCATTCAGATATTTGCCACAATCATGAAGAAGGCCTGCAATAGCAGCTTTTTCCTGATCACAATTATATACATTTGCTAACTTAATGGCTTCCTCCATTACTCTAACTGAATGGTCGTACCTTTCTTTTCCTATACTATCTATTAGCTTTTCTTTTGATTTTATCATAAAATCTCTGTATTTATCCATTTATAAACAATCCTTCTCAACATTATCTAAATATAGTTTATGCTTTATTATATATGATTCAACTGATTCTGGAAGTAAGTATTTAACTGCCCTGCCTTCCTTAATCCTTTTTCTTATATCTGTAGAAGATATTTGTAATGCAGGCACTGAAACAGTATATATACCTTTATTGTATTTAGACTCAAGTTCCCTTACTTTTGTTTCAATTTTTTCTAGCTGAAAACCTGGTCTTGTAGCAGCAACAAACTTACACATGGATAATAACTGGTCTACATCTTTCCATGTTGAGAGCTCAAGCAAGGAGTCTGCTCCAGTGATAAAATAAAATTCTGCTGTATCCATGCAGCTTGTTCTAAATTCCTTTATGGTGTCAATTGTATATGTTATCTCTTCTTTCTCTAATTCTATTGTAGAAACATCAAAAAATGGATTTGAAATCGTTGCTAGTAAAGTCATCTGGAGCCTATGTTCACCACTTGTTATTCTGCTAGAATCTTTATGAGGAGGGTTCCCGGCAGGAATAAAAATAACCTTGTCCAACTTAAACTTACATCTTATTTCTTCTGCTATAACCAGATGTCCAACATGAATGGGATCAAAGGTTCCTCCCATTATTCCATATTTTTTTATATAGTTACTCATAAAATATCCTCACAATCGTTATTTGTTTTTAGTTCATATTGTCTACCATTATATAATATAACTTAATTTAGATAAATACCAATATATTATGATTATTTAGCTTAAGTCTATAAAGTTTTTGATTTCATTGCTTTCTTTTTTATCTATACAATAAAGCGTCTTGATTTCTTCACTTTCAAAGTTTTTTAGATAAATGACAAACTCACCATCTAAGTTATATTCATACTTAATACATTTAAAGCCTCCACCATAATAATTCCTTATATTACTTAAACATTCATACATAACTATTCTCCTCCATAAATAAATAGAGATTGGGTTTCCAATCTCTTTTATTTTTCCCATATTTATTTATTTCATCAAAGATAATATGTTATTAGTGAGGTAATTCAATTTTTTTGTTTTCCTTTGACTCTCTATAAAGGACAAACTTGTTTCCTATACTTTGAACAAATTCAGCATCTAATTTCTCAGTTACCTCTATGGCTACATCTTTTGCGTTTAGTAAACTGTTATTAAGTACATTGATTTTAATAATCTCTCTAGCCTCAAGAGCTTCATCTAATTGTTTAATAAAATTATCTGTCACTCCATTTTTACCTACTTGAAAAATAGGCTCTAATTTGTTGGCTAAAGACTTCAAATAGCTTCTTTGCTTTCCACTTATCAAAAAGTACACTCCCTTATTCTATACTTCTACTTCCTTTTTTGATTTTCTTCTATGAACTTCATAGTTTTGCATTCCTTTTTTCCATCCGCTTCTTAGTTTTTCAGAAGGCTCATATTTAGTATTAATCACAAAACCCCCATTAGCTGCACAGTAATAAGTTGGTTGATTATCTTTGCAATTCCCACAGTTTATGCAGTTCATTTCCTTACCTTGACCTCCATTAATCAAAGAATTCAAATTCATAACCACAAATATTTACGATATCCTCATTATTTATGCCTAGTTCTTTTAACCTGTCCACAACTCCATTTCTTTTAATGACCTTTTGAAAATATCTTATTGAATCCAAGTCATCAAAATTTGTAGAGTTAAGAATTTTTTCTATTTGATATCCCTCTACAAAATATTTGTCGTCTTCTTTTCTAATTATAATTTCATCCTTCTTTTCTGTCAATTCATATATTTTATTATCATCTGTTATTTCCTCTATAGGTTCTGGTTCATCAGCTTCCTGTAGCTTATTCCAAATAGCGTTCTCAAGCTCCTTAATACCTTTACCAGCAGCTGCTGATATGGCATATATGTCGTACCCAAGCTTCCTTACTTCATTTTCAAGTCTGCTATAACCATCTCCATCTCCCAAAATATCCATCTTATTAGCTACAACAATTTGGGGCTTATTTGCCAGTTTAGGATTGTACTCTTTAAGTTCTTCATTTATCTTATAGAAGTCTTCTACTGGATCTCTACCTTCACGTGCTGATATATCAACTAAATGAACTAAAATCCTCGTTCTCTCAATATGTTTAAGAAACTCATGTCCTAAACCCACACCTGCATGGGCACCTTCTATTAATCCAGGTATATCTGCTATAACAAAGCTTCTGCCACCATCAAGCTCTGCCACTCCAAGGTTTGGAGTTATGGTGGTAAAGTGATAATCAGCAATCTTAGGCTTTGCATCAGTTACTATAGACAACAAAGTTGATTTACCTACATTAGGGAAGCCTACTAGCCCTACATCAGCTAACAATTTAAGCTCTAGTACTATAGATAGTTCTTCGCCCTTTGAACCACCTTCTGCAAACCTAGGTGCTTGTCTTGTGGAAGTTGTGTACTTCATATTACCCTTTCCACCACGTCCCCCTTTTGCAATTACAAAGGTGTCCCCGTCTTCTGTTAAGTCTGCAATTAATCTCTTCGTTTCTGCATCTCTAATTATAGTGCCTTGTGGAACCTTTAATATGAGATCCTGTCCCTTTTTACCATATTGCATTTTGGGCTTTCCATCTTCACCATTTTCAGCTTTATATTGCTTCTTGTATCTGAAATCCATAAGTGTTCTAATGTTTCTATCTACCTGCAGTATTATGCTTCCCCCATTGCCTCCATCGCCACCTGCTGGTCCACCTGCTGGCTCATACTTTTCTCTTCTAAATGCAACTGCACCATGTCCTCCATTGCCTGCTTTTAAAAATACTTTCGTAACATCAATAAACATCATATCCATCCTTATTATAATAATTTATATTATTTGTTTTATCCATATAAGTAATCATCTATTTAGTATTCCAAATAAGCAAAAATTAATAACAATTTGAAATTGTGGATCTAGTACTTTCTTTCAGTAAGTCTTTTGCTTTATTAAAATAAAAAATAGCTTCATATCCGTCATCAACTTTAATAACATCTTTAATTTCTCTACTTCTATCCTCTAAGATTTTTTTGTCAATATCTCCATTAAATATAAATTCGATTCTATCTACATCTTCGTATATATCTATATCTAGCTTTGTAGCCTTATCTTTTTTGTATGTAGACTCTATGAAGACATCAAATAGTTTAGAAATAAAGTCTACGATTATATCTTCGTTATCAATGTGTCTAATATCACTGTCTATAGAACTGTCTACTTCAAGAACCATCTCTATCCCTTTGTTTTCGCATACTTTCATCTTTTGCTCTAAGAGTAATGAAATAGAGAAAATAGATATATAGAAACACTTACTTGAATTATATGATAAATTTATTGCTTTTTTCATATGTATAATAGCCATATCAATATTGTTTAATTGTAAATGTCCATAAATAATCTGAAAAATATTAAGATAATCATGTCTTTGTTCTCTCAATAATAACTTGGTATTACTTGTGTAGTTAAGTTCCATTTCTTTTTTTGCACGATATCTATAGTTTCTAAATTTGAAATATAATAATAAAGAGCCTAGACCAAATAAAGATAAAACAAATAAAATAATTGCAGCAAAAATATTTATTCTAACAGTAATATCTACACCTCCTTTGATAATCTTCTTTTATATTCTACCATAAAATCAGATAAAATTAAGTATTTATCCAAAATTTAATTTGATGATTATCAATTTATAAGGATCAAATAAAAAACCTACCAAATTTGGTAGGTTTGTATTTATAGTTATGCTAATGTTTCTACTGGATAAACACTTACTTGTTTCTTGTCTTTACCTTTTCTCTCGAATTTAACAACTCCGTCAATTGTAGCAAATAGAGTATCATCTCCACCTCTACCTACATTTAATCCTGGATGAATTTTTGTTCCTCTTTGTCTAACTAGAATATTTCCAGCTGGAACAAATTGTCCGTCAGCTCTTTTAACGCCTAATCTTTTCGCTGCACTATCACGTCCGTTCTTAGAGCTACCTACTCCTTTTTTAGACGCAAATAGTTGTAAATTAATTCTAATCATCTCATTACACCTCCCTATATTTGAGAGTAACATAGTCTGGATATATATCAGTCAATCCTTTTAACCCAACTTCCATAGTCTTTAGTACTATGTCAGCTTTCTCCATTTGCTCAATTGAAAGCTTTTGGGGTAAGGATACTTTTAAATATCCTTTATTATCATCTATTAGATATGTTATGTCCTTTTCATTTATACCACATACTTCATTTAAGGAAATAAGGGCTGTTTGACTTAAAATTGAAATGGATGCGCATAATATATCTTCACCATGTGCTCCAAAACCTGTATGTCCATTGACTTCATACTCGACTATACTGCCAATTTTGTTTTTAAGTATAGTAATCTTAGTCATTTCCAACACTATCCATTTATTTTTTCTATCTTAACTCTTGTGTATGGCTGACGATGTCCTTGTTTCTTTCTGTAATCTTTCTTTCTTTTAAACTTATAAACAACTATTTTTTTTGCCTTACCATGCTCAACAATGTTACCTGTTACAGTTGCACCCTCTACATATGGCTTGCCTACTTTTACTTCTTCTCCATTAGAAAGTAACAGTATTTTGTCAAAGCTTAAGTTTTCACCTTCGTTTCCAGCAACCTTCTCAATAAAGAGAACATCTCCTTCTTGAACTCTGTATTGCTTTCCACCTGTCTCAATTACTGCGTACATACACTACACCTCCTCAAACCAGTCTCGCCAATGTTAGGTACCGAAGTTTTAAAACCCACACTGAGCGGCTACTTACAAAATAAAATTTTATCAGATAATGGATAAAAAGTCAAGTGTATAATCATTTAAATCTTAATATCTATTGTTAAGATAAAATTCCTTTAATAAAATCTATTTTCCCAATATTTTTTACCTTTATTCCATTATGATGTATGGATTGGTTACCCTTAATGAATAGCATAATACCATACTTTTCTTGGATTCTATTAATGAAATAGTTGTTAATCTCCTTTAAATAAACTTCAATAAATGAATTAACTTCTATAATAGCTGCTTCTGCTGTAGTGTGCAGTTTAAGCCGCTTTACCTCCTTATCTATTATGCCAAGGACTGCATTTTCTGAATAAACCTTTCCAGTACCACAACAACTTGGGCAATCAGTTAATAATTTTGTAGTCAGTCTACTTCTTGCTTTTTTCCTTGTCATTTCTACTAGTCCTAGCTGAGTCATTCCAAGAACAGTGGACTTTATTCTGTCTTTTTTGAGCTCATTTTCTAATACTTTTAGAACTTCCTTTTCATGTAACTCGCTATTCATATCAATAAAATCAATGATTATAATACCACCAATATTTCTTAACCTTAATTGCTTTGCTATTTCTTTTGCTGCCTCTATATTGGTTCTAAGAACTGTATCTTCTAGATTAATGCTTCCTACATACTTACCTGTATTTACATCTATTGAGGTTAAAGCTTCTGTTTCATCTACAACCACATAGCCTCCACTTTTTAACCATACTTTCCTATCTAAAGCTCTACTTATGCCTTGCTCTATTCCAAAATAACCAAATATATCATGACTAGAGTCAAAGTATTCTACTCTGGACTTCAATTGTGGAGATAACATTTCTACAAGTTCAACTATACTGTTATACTCATCTCTACTATTGATTACTAACTTTTGAACATTGTTTGTGAACAAATCCCTCACTGTTCTATGGATTAAATCGAGATCTTTATACATTACTCTAGGAGCGAATCCTAAGTTTCTTTCATTATCTATTCTATTTAGTACTTTTAGGAGGAATTTAATATCGTCTTTAAAGTCTTGTAGTTCCAACCCCTCACTTGCAGTTCTTAGTATGAGCCCCATATTTGTAGGTTTAATACTTTCAATAATCTTCCTCAATCTTTCTCTTTCTGTTTCATCACTTATACGCCTTGATACACCTATGTAATCAGTATAAGGCATAAGCACTATATGCCTACCAGGTATGGTTATATGGGTAGTTACTCTTGCCCCTTTGCTACCGTAAGGCTCCTTTGTCACCTGTACAATCACATCTTGTCCAGATTTTATAACATCTCTAATAGAGATATCTTTTAGATTAATTTTCTTATTTGCTAACATCTCTTTAGGAATGGCATCCTTTACATAAAGAAAAGCATTTTTTTCTAAGCCTATATCAACAAAAGCTGCTTGCATGCCAGGAAGCACATTTACAACTCTCCCCTTATATATATTGCCTACAGTTCTTTTATTATCATCCTGCTCTATATATAATTCTACTAGCTCATAATCTTCAATAACTGCTACCCTATTTTCTTGTAAACCTATGTCAATTATTATTTGACTCATAAAATCTCTCCTAAAGCTAAATTTATGCGCTAAGAGCACTAATTCCAATATAAGATAAAAATATACTTAATTATATAGGCAAGGAAATAGCACCATCTTTTTCTATAAACAGATCAAGTCTATGTAGCCTTAAGCTGTCTTCCTCTATCTTAATATTTACATACTCTTTAAGCAGATCTACAACTTCGTTTGGCTTTATGTTCCCTACACTTCCAGTCATTAAAGTAGTCTTAAGTATTACTGTGTTATTTTCAACGGATAAAGGAAATAACTCATTTATTCTTTCTCTAACATTTTGTTGGTTAACAGTGACTTTTTTACCCTTCTTTTTTTCCTTAGTCAAAATAAGCTCTTTCTTATTTAAAAAATCATTTATTAGATTAGTAATCTCTTCTATGGTCATCTTATCTACTGTATTAAATTTTACTATATAATTTGACCATCGTATTAAAGATACTAGGGAGCTTTTTTCATATGATGGTACTGCCTTCAATATTTTTATTCCATTTGGTAATATCATATTCATCCTTTGTTTAAATTCCTCTGGCTCCATATTTGATTCTAGCTCAAGATCCATATACTCTCCATCACTAGATACTCCCAAAGCTAAGGCTGTAGCTAAAGAAAGTTGTGGATGTGGATTAAATCCTTCACTATATTTGACTGGAATTTCTGCACGTCTAAATGCCCTATGAAAAAGCCTCATTAAATCAAGGTGTGAAATATATATTAAATCTTCTTTCTTTGAAAATTTAGCTCTCATCTTCATTAACAAACACCACCTGTAAAACTATTATTTACACCACAACCTGTACATCCTTGCCTACAATCCTGAGTAAGTTCGCCTTTTTTAGCTTTCTCATTTTCATTTATAAGATATTTCTTAGATACACCAACATCTATAAAATCCCAAGGAAGTATTTCTTCATAGCTTCTTTCCCTAGAAGCATAAAAGTCAGGATCTATTCCAGTTTCTTCAAAAGCTTTAAGCCATTTCTCATAATTGAACTTGTCAGTCCAACCATCAAACTTACACCCTTTTTCCCATGCTTTCACCAGCACCTGAGCTATTCTCCTGTCTCCCCGTGCTAAAACTGCCTCTAGATAGCTTAATCTGGAATCGTGGTGATTGTATGTTACCTTATTGTCTCTAATATTCTTCTTCAATAATCCGATTTTTTCATTAAAAGTTTCTATGCTATCTTGTGGATACCATTGGAAAGGAGTAAAAGGCTTTGGTACAAAACAAGAAGTACTTACAGTTACCTTTAAGTTACCCTTTCTTTCTTCTCTTGGTATTCTAAAGAAAATATCCTTTACTTCATAGGCCAAATTCTTTATACCAATTACATCATCTAATGTCTCAGTCGGTAATCCAATCATGAAATATAGCTTTACAGATGACCATCCAGCTCCAAAGGCTTCTTCTGTAGTCTTAAATAAGTCTTCCTCCGTGATACCTTTATTAATAACATCTCTGAGTCTTTGAGTTCCGGCTTCTGGCGCAAAGGTTAAACCAGTTTTTCTAACCTTTTGAATCTCTTCAATTACCTCCAAAGGAAAAGAATCTAATCTTAAAGAAGGCAGGGACAGTCCAACCTTTTTATCTTTATATTCTTCAATAAGCTTGAGCACTAAGTCTAGTATCTGAGAATAGTCACTAGTACTTAAAGAAGAAAGAGAAATCTCCTCATGACCTGTTGCTTCTATAAGCTTTCTTGCATATTCTATTAACTTATCAGTGCTTCTCTCTCTTACAGGTCTATAAATAACTCCTGCCTGACAAAATCTACAGCCTCTTGTACAGCCTCTGAATATTTCAAGCATTACTCTGTCATGAACTGTTTCAATAAATGGAACAATTATTTTTTCTGGGTAAAATGCTTCGTCAAGATTTTTTATAATTCTCTTTTTAATCTTTTCTGGATACTTAGTATCTATAGGTGAAAATGCCTTTATAGTACCATCTTCTTTATAATCTACATTATAAAGTTCTGGGACATAGATGCCCTCGATATTAGCTATCATTTCTAAAAAATCTTTTCTATCTCCTTGGCTTTTTCTCCATTTCTTATATTGTTCAATCACTTCTAAAGTTACTTCTTCTCCCTCTCCAATAACAAAAAAGTCTACGATTCCAGCTAAGGGTTCTGGATTATATGCACATGGTCCTCCTGCAAGTACAAACGGGTCACTTTTCTTCCTTTCTTTCGATAAAATAGGAATTCCAGCTAAATCTATCATATTAATTATATTTGTGTAGCTCATTTCATATTGTAGTGTAAAGCCTATTAAGTCAAAATCTTTTATGTAATCTTTACTTTCTAGCGCGAATAGTGGTAGGTTGTTTTTTCTCATTTCCTCTTCCATATCAGTCCAAGGTGTAAAAACTCTTTCGCAATATATATTCTCCTTACTATTTAGGAGATTATATAAAATGTGCATTCCCAGATGTGACATGCCTACTTCATAAACATCAGGGAAGGCAAATGCAAACCTTACAGTATCCTTAGTTATGTCCTTTATAATAATGTTTTGCTCATTTCCAATATATCTAGCAGGCTTTTCAACTTTATATAGAATATTCTCAAACAGCTCTTTATTTATCATTTATCTCATCCTTTTTCTTTTAGTAGTTTTATATACTTATTATCTACATAATTATTATTCTATCATTTTTGTGTTTCTATTAGTAGTTCTTCTAATGTAATATCAAAACCATAACTATATATCCCTTCTATTAGTTGGTTTTCAGTTAATGTACCGATAGTATCACCATTAGTATTAATAATAATAAAAATATGGTACTTGTTTGGTAAAAAGAAATCTACTGTTTCTTTAATATTTAGGGTTTTCATACACACTAGTATATGAACCTTAATATTTTTCTTCTTATGAAGTTCCTTTGTTTTTCTAGTAATAGATTTTATGAAAACAAAAGCTGCCATCTCTCTCTCTTTCTTGGCAGCTATTATTGTAAAGACAGCTATTAGACTAAAATATATACCATTAACTGTTAACCCATTTAATATATCATAGAGTATAACAATTGTACATAGTATATATGTAATATATGTCAGTTTAATAGTTGAAGATTTGTATCCTATAAATAAAGATAATAATGACCTTATAATCTTTCCCCCATCCAAGGGAAAAATTGGTAGAATATTAATTGTAAACATTAATATGTTTACTTTAATTATATAATCAATTAAATAGCTATGAAAGTAAAAACTTTTAATCCCAATAAATATTAAAGCTATTATAAAATTGCTTAAGGGCCCAACAATGCAAATAAAAATCTCTTCTTTAGGATAAATTGTTTTTATTTGCTCGAATCTAGCTATTCCCCCAAAAGGGAATATTTCAATCTCTTCTACTTCAAATCCATATTTTTTTGCAACAATACTATGAAACAGCTCGTGAATTAAAATTGTAAAAGTAATTATTATGATTTCAATAAAAAAACCACATAAAATGAATAAGATAAATGCAGCTAACATAGAGATATTAATCTTGATATAGATATTTTTAATCTTTATTATATTCATCTAAGACCTACCTATAAATTAGAATTCTTTGGGTTAAATGTCTCTATTACTTTATCTGGTATTTTAACTGCACCTTTTACATAGTCAAGAACTTTTTTAGTATCCTCTCTCATATTAAATGAATAATTAATAGAATCGTCTACTATTCTAATAATATTATTAGTTAACTTTATATTTGCTTTTTTAATTATGAGAACTACTAAAACAATTATAATACAGGCTATTACCTTGTTAAGCTGTTTTCTATAAAAGCTTACTTGATTACTATTATTGTAGGTATTGTATACTCTTTTTTTCCTTAGATTATTTACCATCTTGTTAATTTTATCTTTTACGCTTATTATAATCACCCTCTTTCAATCTAATATAGTTATATTTTAGAGAGGGTGATTTTATTACAGTTTACCCAGCTTCGAAACACAAATTTGTTTGTTTCCATGGGGTTTGTCCATAAAAAAACCTATGGTTTCATCTACTAGTGAACCATAGGCTTTCAGCTTATTTCTTTTTATTATATGTTTTAGATTGGCTAATTACTTCTCTCCAATGCATATCTCCTCTTTCGAGGGCTTTTATTAAAAGTTCTGCTGTCGCTATATTAGTAGCTGCAGGAATAGAATGAACATCACTTAATCTAAGTAATGCCTGAACATCTGGCTCATGGGGCTGTGCTGTTAATGGATCCCTTAAAAATATGATTAAATCCATTTCATTATTTGCCACTTTTGAGCCTATTTGCTGATCTCCACCTAATGGTCCTGACATCATACATTCTATATTAAGTCCCGTAGCTTCTATAATTTTCTTGCCTGTAGTTCCTGTGGCGAAAAGATTATGTTTCTCAAGAATATGTCTATATGCAATAGAAAAGTTAATAAGCATGTTTTTTTTGTTGTCATGTGCTATTAAAGCAATATTCATATTTTCCTCCAATCATAAAAGCTGTCTTACTTCATAGATTGATCTTTCATCTTTAATATTGGTATATTTGCAACTAAAGCTGGTATAGGAGTGTTGTCACTCTCTCTTCTAGTTCTAGTAAGTTTTATATCTAGGCCTTCTTCATCAATAACCACATAATCGGAAATTACTCTTATTATATCCCCTTTTAGAATTTCTAAAAAATGAGGAGAAATATTAGCCCTGTCATGGATTAAAACTAACTTTAATCTTTCCTTTGCAACATTCTTACTTTTACTTCCGCCTTTATTAAAAAATTTAAATAAGTCCAAATTTACCCCTCCTTCTTATTATTTTCCGAAAAATAACTTTCTTATTTTACTAAATACTCCTTCATCTACATCCAACTCTAATAGTTCTACTTCTTCTCCCATAATTCTTCTAACTATGTTTTTATAAGCTTGTCCTGCTAATGTTTTATCTTCTATAACTACAGGCTCACCTCGATTTGTAGAAATTACAATAGCTTCATCATCAGGTACTACGCCAATTAAATCTATAGCTAGAATGTCAGTCATATCATCGATATTCATCATATCACCTTTTTTTACCATATCTGGCCTTATCCTATTTACTATTAATCTAGGATCATGTAGTCCTTTGGATTCAAGGAGACCTATAATTCTATCTGCATCTCTAACAGCAGAGATTTCAGGAGTAGTTACTACAATGGCTTTGTCAGCACCAGCTATAGCATTTTGAAATCCTTGTTCTATACCTGCAGGGCAGTCTATGATAACATAATCAAACATTTCTTTTAGTTCATTACATAAATCTACCATTTGTGCTGGAGTTACTGCATTTTTGTCCTTAGTCTGTGCTGCAGGTAAAAGAAATAGTCCATCATATCTTTTATCCTTTATAAGTCCTTGCTTTAATCTACAAACCTTATCTACAACATCAACGATGTCATAAACAATTCTATTTTCAAGACCCAGTACAACATCAAGATTTCTGAGCCCAATATCTGCATCCACAATCGCAACTTTTTTACCTGCCATTGCTAAACCTGTTCCAATATTGGCTGTAGTTGTAGTCTTACCTACTCCACCTTTTCCTGATGTAATAACAATTACCTCG
>JBBAFY010000024.1:0-28965 GCA_041655135.1 Tissierellales bacterium | reverse complement strand
AGTAGCTGCATAGTTAGTTAGACCAAGTTCGTTAGCAATTTCAGTCTTCATTTGATTAAGAGCTTGACGAGCTTCAGGAATTACTATCTTATTACTGTTATTATTATTATTATTGTTAGTCATTGTTATCCTCCCTTCATTGCTTATTTACTATTTGTAGTAGTATTATGTGCAGTATTTTCTTGAGTAAACCAAGCAAATTTAGTTATAAGTGGATGACAATGCCAACAAATACATAAAGTTTACATTTATTAAATTTAAAACTAGTATATTATCATTTTAAGCCCAAAAAGTATTAGTATAACTCCACCTATAAGAGTTGCATAATTTTTGAGAAAATTATTTTTACGCATTTTTTTACTAAATATTAATCCGCCTGCTGTTAGTAATGAAGCTGTCAGACCTACAACAATGGAATTTTTAAGCATAAGTGTTTTCATATTAATATTGCTAAACAAAGTGAATCCAATAACCAAAGCATCAATACTTACACATATGCCAAGTAGAACAATTATAGCAAAATTTAAATTGTTTAATTTTTCTTCTTCGGAGAGTCCTTCTCTAAGCATTAGCATACCAACTAATAGTACAATTATTCCACCGAGCTTAGATGACAAGTGAAATATGTACATATTAAATAGACCACCAAAACAACCTCCCGCTGTGACAAAAAGAAATTGAAAAAACCCAAATATCATAATTGCCATAAGGGCCTTTTTTTTAGTTGTTTTTTTGTTAAGACCTACAGAAAATGCAATACTAAACGCATCCAGCCCTAGAGCTATAGAGATAATAGCTAAGTTATAAAAGTGCATGGAAATCCCCCTCAGCGATTTTGCTAAAAATCAAGCTATATTAACTATATTAGTAATACCATGTTAAATATTATTAAAAGTTGTAAAAACACTAGGTTAATATTATAATGGAGTTAATATAATAAAGTGACCTTATTTAATAAAAGGGAGTAGCTAGCGGAAAATCGTTTAATTAATCGTCAACACGGCTTAAAGCCCGGTTAATTATTTATAGCGAGACTTTTATTTAGGCTTTTTTATGTCTAAATGAAGGTCTTTTCTTATAAAAAAATAGTAGAGGTGAAAAAATTTGGAGCAATTACTTTTAGGTATCAAAAATCTTGAACTAGCGAATGTAGGTATGTTTATTGTAGGTGGTGTTCTTATATACCTAGCAATAAAAAAGGAATTTGAACCAATGCTTCTATTACCTATTGGTTTTGGGGCAATCCTAGCAAACCTTCCTGTAATAGAGGGCATACCTGGTATAGCAAGTCCTGAGGGAGTATTAGGAATATTAAAGAATGCGGGTATTACTACGGAATTATTTCCAGCACTAATTTTTATTGCTGTAGGGGCAATGATAGACTTTGAGCCACTATTAAAAATGCCTTCTATGTTATTTTTCGGTGCTGCTGCACAGTTTGGAATATTTATGACACTATTACTTGCTTTGGCCCTTGGCTTTGACATTAATGATGCTGCAGCTATAGGTATCATAGGAGCTGCTGATGGACCAACTTCAATATTTGTAGCAAGTAGGTTTTCACCTAATTATTTTGCAGCCATATCCGTGGCCGCCTATTCATACATGGCATTAGTACCTTTAATTCAGCCACCAGTAATAAAATTGCTGACAACGAAAAAGGAAAGAATGATAAGAATGGAATATAAGGATGTTAAGATTTCCAAGTCAGTAAAGATTCTTTTCCCTATTATGGTTACTATCGTTGCTGGAGTCATAGCTCCTATTAGCGTTACGCTAGTTGGACTATTAATGTTTGGAAATCTAATAAGAGAATCCGGTGTTTTAGAGAGACTTTCAAAATCTGCTCAGAATGAATTGGCCAACCTAGTGACTTTGCTTTTAGGTATTACTATTGGTTCTACAATGCATGCAGAGGAATTTTTAAAAGCAGAAACATTGATGATATTAGGATTAGGTCTTATTGCATTTATATTCGATACTGCAGGTGGAGTTCTATTTGCAAAATTCTTGAACTTATTCGTAAAGAAAAAGTACAATCCTATGGTTGGAGCTGCTGGAATTTCAGCCTTTCCTATGTCAGCTAGAGTTATACAAAGACTTGCAAAGGAAGAAGACCCTACAAACTTTATTTTAATGCAAGCAGTAAGCGCAAATGTGGCAGGACAGATAGGCTCTATTATAGCAGGAAGCGTAATAGTAGCATTGCTTTCCCGAGGAGGTTTTTAATATGGAGAATTTAGATATAGGCTTAGAAATGATGCTATATGGCATAGCGACTACCTTTTCAATTTTAATACTGTTTTATTTGGGAATCAAATTGCTAGCAAAGATATTTCCTGAAAAGTAATCATAAACATCTCCTTTTAAAGATATTCTTTAAAGAAGGAGATGTTTTTATGTTATCACCAAGCTTAGAGGATTATCTTGAAGAGGCCTATAGATTAAGCATATTCTTTAAAGAAATAAGGATTAAGGATGTTGCTGAATGCTTAAGTGTGTCTATGCCCTCTGTTGTAAAGGGTCTTAGAAAGTTGAATAAATTGGGCTACATAATATATCAGCCTTATGAAAAAATTGTATTAACTGATAGAGGAAAGATAACAGGCCCTTTTTTAGTAGAGAGAAATAGGATATTGAGGGATTTTGTTAGTATGATTGGGTCAGAGTGTGATATAAGACAGGAAGCAGAAGCAATGGAGCATTATCTTACTAAATCTACTATTAAGTCTATTGAAAAGTTGGTGAAGTTTTTTACAGAAAATGAAAAACTCCTATTAGAGTTTAGAAAATATGAGGTGGATAGCGTTTTAGATGACAAGCAAAAGAAAGAATAAAGATACTTTACTGTATTCAAAGTATAGAGAGTTAGCCAGAAACAGTGAAGTATCTTTTTATATTAAACTAAACCTAAAATAGTAGATAGTGTTTTTATTGTAAAGGTAACTGCTATAGCTATTCCTGTTGTTAGGATAAATGTAAATATCGGCCATTTGAGTCCGTTAGATTCTTTTCCCATAGTCATTAAGGTTGTAGCACAAGGAAAATGTAACAGTGAAAAAAGCATAAAGTTTAATCCAGTTATCCATGTCCAGCCATTATTGACTAAAAGGTTTTTTAATGTCTGCAGGTTATCGAATTCTAGCATGGCACCTTGAGACATATAGCTCATTATTAATATTGGTAGCACTATCTCATTGGCAGGAAGACCTAGTATAAAAGCCATTATAATAAATCCGTCCAAGCCTATAAGCTTACCAAAGGGATCTAGAAACCCTGAGCATAAATTTAGCAAAGTATTATCTCCTACCATAATATTTGCAAACAGCCAGGTTATAGCACCTGCAGGAGCCGCCACCACAATTGCTCTAACAAGTACAAATAAGGTTCTGTCTAATAGCGACCTCACGAGAATCTTGCTAATCTGTGGTCTTCTATATGGAGGCAGCTCCAAGGAGAAGGTAGATGGAACACCCTTTAAAACTGTAGATGATAGAAATTTAGATACTGCTATAGTAGCTATTATACCTATGAGTATCATGAAAACTACTGACAGTGTTGCCAATATAGAGCTAGGTTTTCCACTAGCTAGGCCTATACCGCCAAAGAAGATAGCTGATATGGCTATAAGTGTAGGAAAACGACCATTGCATGGGACGAAATTGTTAGTTATCATAGCTATTAGCCTTTCTCTCGGTGAATCTATTATACGACACGCCACTATCCCTGCTGCATTGCAGCCAAAGCCCATACTCATAGTTAGAGCTTGCTTTCCATGGGTTCCAGCTTTTCTAAATGCATTATCTAGATTAAATGCAATTCTAGGCAGATAGCCTAAGTCTTCTAAAAGCGTAAATAACGGAAAAAATATTGCCATTGGTGGAAGCATAACTGCTATTACCCAAGCCAGTGTTCTATACATTCCTTGAATCAACAGACCATGCAGCCAATCAGGAGCATTTATATAGAAAAAAAAGCTACTTAGCTTATTTTCAAATCCAAATAATATGTTTGAAAGTAATTGAGAAGGATAATTTGCTCCTTCTATAGTTATCCAAAATATTATTCCCAATAGTAGCAACATAATTGGGTATCCAGTTATTTTAGAGGTTAATACATCATCAAGCCTTCTATCCCAGTTCACTTTCCTTTTATCATTAACCGAGACTACTGATTTTGCAATGTTTTCAGCTTTTTCATATATAGTTGCTACTATGCTATCGCCTAGGGCTTCACTATCCTCAATTTTTATAGAGATGAGCTTCTCTAGGTTACTCTTATTAGATATATTTTTATTGTGCTCCACGCCCTACACCTCAGCTTCAATATATAAATTTGCTCTTATAATCTCTTGTATAGATTTTAGTATGCTGCTATCACCATCTATAATTCTTAGTGCAATCCACCTAGCATTATAGTTTTCCTTTATATATTCGGGCAGACTGTTCGCTATTTCTGATACAAGAGCTTCTATTCTATCCTTGTAAATTATCTTCAAGGGGCTTATACCTAGGTTTCCTTCCACTATCATATCTATTGTTTCCTTCAATAAATCTACTCCCACTCCATCTCTTGCTACCATTGGAATTACAGGTATCTTCAGGTCTTTTTCTAGCTTTGATGCATCAATTATTATGCCTTTTCTAGTGGCTTCATCTATTAGATTAAGACATAGGATTACATTATCAGTTAGCTCCATTATTTGAAGGGCAAGATTTAAATTTCTTTCAAGGCATGTGGCATCGGCAATAACTATTGTAAGCTTAGGATTTCCAAAGCATATGAAATCTCTTGCCACTTCTTCTTCCTGGGAGCTAGCAAGTATGGAGTAAGTTCCAGGCAAATCCACCAATAAGTACTCCTTATCCTTATGTTTAAAGCTGCCTTGAGCATTTGTAACGGTTTTTCCAGGCCAATTTCCAGTATGCTGGTTAAGTCCTGTGAGATAGTTGAATAATGTACTTTTTCCTGTGTTCGGATTACCAGCTAGAGCAATTACAATTTGATCTTCACTTTTTTTACTCAAGTTATATTTATCTTTTAAGAGCGATAGTCCGCTTGATTGACTAGTAAGACCCATTTCTTTCCTCCTTAAAACCAATCATATTTCAAAATAAAGTTAGTTCATAAGTAACTTGCACAAAGCTGTATATCTTGGCTAGCTATTATATTGGTTTGACCACTATGTTTTGTGCTTCTTCTCTTCTTAAGGCAATTATTGAACCTCTTATATTGAAGGCTATAGGATTACCTGAGGGGCTCAATCTTTCAACAGAAACAAGAGAGTTAGGAATAAGCCCTAAATCAAGGAATCGTCTACGGCATATGCCTCTATTTAATATTTCCTTAATTCTTGCTGTTTTGCCTACAGGCAATTGATCTAGCAGTATATTTTCATTCTTTAATTGATTAAATCTTATTGAAACATTATTATAGGTTTCCATTTTCATACCCCCAATTTAATAGTTATGTATTATTAGCCTTGGCTAACAAGTGTAAAAAGTTAGCCTGGGCTAATGACTGGTATAAAAAACAATCCTATTATATAATTGGTTTTTTCTTTTTTACTCTGATATTGTCATTATATTTTGTATTAATAAAAGTGTTACATGACACCTTGAAGAATATGATTCAATATGATAATATAAGGCTAATAAATTTTGTATTTGCTTTTTAAAAGCCTAAAGGAAGCTGATTAGCATGTTATGTGATTCTTTAATTATTCAATTAAATGAGTTTCATCATCATTAGAGAGAGTTTGTGTCTATAAGATATAAAAATAGATGCAGGCTCTATTGGTATTTGCTTAGAGCTTGCATCTAGTGGTGATAGAGATTTTGATTTAAACCATGTAGGTGCCTACCTATATGGTTTTTTTGATTTTTTAAAATATTAGGAGGAATGGATATGAAATTACAAAACCTAAAAGGAACAAAGGATTTTTTACCGGAAGACCAGATTACCAGAGACAGGGTTAGGAGAACATTAGAAGATGCCTTTCAAAGATTTGGTTATATGCCACTAGAGACCCCTATACTATGTAGCTTTGATCTTTTAGCATCTAAGTATGGAGGAGGAACAGAGATATTAAAAGAGATATATAAACTCAATGACCAAGGAGACAGGGAGCTTGGCTTAAGATATGATTTAACTACTCCATTTGCAAAGGTTATTGGAATGAATCCCTATTTAAGTATGCCATTTAAGAGATATGAGATTGGAAAGGTTTTTAGAGATGGTCCTGTAAAAACAGGTAGGATGAGGGAGTTCATTCAATGTGATGTGGATGTAGCAGGGGTAAAATCTATGATGGCAGAGGCAGAGCTTATGTCTATGGTAGTGAGTGTATTTGATGAACTAAATCTAGATGTATACATCTCATATAACAATCGAAAGCTTCTCTATGGTATTCTAGCAAGCATTGGAGTAATAGAACAGGAAATTAATGAGCTAGTACTAACATTAGACAAGGTTGAAAAAATAGGGCAGGAAGGAATTCAAAGGGAAATGCTTGAAAAAGGAATAGATGAGGAGATAGTAGACAGACTGCTTAAATTGATAAATGACACTAACATCTATAGTCTTGAATATTTAATAAAAACCTATGACAACCAACTTGTTAATGATGGAGTAGAAGAGCTTAGAGAACTAAACGGATACCTAGAGGAACTAGATATACTTAAATACACCAAATTTTCTCCATTCTTAGCTAGGGGCTTAGATATATATACGGGAACTGTCTATGAAGTGTTTTTGTCAGATAACACCATATCTTCAAGCATAGCTGCAGGTGGTAGGTATGATAAAATAATTGGCTCATTTTTAAATAATGGCAATGAGTATCCAGCAGTTGGGCTAACATTCGGACTTGATGTTATCTATACAGCTATGTCCATGAAGGCAAGATCTCAAACCGCACCTTTAATTGAACTGTTGATAATACCTATTGAAACGGAAAAGGAGACATTGAAGTTGGCATGGGATTTGAGAAAAAAGGGAATTAAAGTAGATATTGATATGAGTGGCAAAAAACTCAATAAAAGCTTAAATACAGCAAATAAAAAAGGGATTCCATTTGTTATAGTTCTTGGCCAAGAGGAAATACAGTCGGGAAAAGTAGCTTTAAAAGACATGCTTAAAGGTGAAAACATTACAGTAAGTATGTCAGAAATAGAAGAAAAGATTATGTACTAGGACGGTTAATCCGTCCTATATCAATTATGTGTTCTTAAACTAATAGTGCTTTTTCCTACACATATGTTCTTGAACTAAGCAAAGAGCCTCACCAAATCTTTGAAAATGCACTACTTCTCTTTCTCTTAGAAACCTTAGTGTATCTATAACACCAGGGTCATCGCTTAGACGAATTAGATGCTCATAAGTAGCCCTTGCTTTTTGCTCAGCCGCCATATCTTCATGTAAGTCTGCTACTGGATCGTCCTTAGAGTTTATATATGATGCTGTCCATGGAACCCCTGCTGCATTGTGTGGAAATGGACTTTTGCCATGATTTGTATAATGAGCTTCGAATGGTGTCCCTTTAATTTGCTCTATTGTAGCATCCTTGCTTAATTTATATACAAGTGTACCTATCATTTCCCAGTGTGCTAATTCTTCTGTTCCTATATCCGTCAGTACTGCCTTTGCCTTTCCAGTAGGCATAGTCCATCTTTGGGTAAGGTATCTAACCCCTGCAGCCAGCTCGCCATCCGCACCGCCAAATTGCTCTATAATCATAGCAGCGAGTGCTGGATTAGTAGTGTTTACTCTCACAGGATATTCTAGCTTCTTTTCATAAATCCACATATATTAGCCCCCTTTATTAGCATCTACATTTTCCGAAATCTACATCCCATGGCCAAGGCTCATCTACATATTGCCATGGAAACCTGCTCATACTTGTGAACTTCAACGGTCCGTATTGTGACTCATAGAAACGGCAAAGTTCATCATATTTTTGAGAAAAGGTATTATGAAGCCTTAAAGCTCTTTCATCCTCTGGATGAGTGTCCAGATATAAGTTAGTTTCAACTAATACAAATCCTACCTCCATAAGCTGCTCAAGCAACTCAGCCTGATTGTTTTTCATAAATTGCACCTCCTAGAATTCTATTTACAATATACTTCTTTTTTGTAACGGTCATGAAGCTCGGGGAATAGTGTTCCATTTCTCAAAGCTTCTTTAGGTGTGAAAACCTGATCCATAACCTGAAATGGAATATAGGCATTAGCAAGCTTTGTATAAGGCTCCATTGGCGGGATACAGTAAATGCAGTTTTCCTTGTCTTTCATGAAAAAACCCCCTTTAGATATTGTTTTGCATTACCATATTACGCTAAGGAACTGCTAAGTGTGATATTATAATGACCATAAAAGGTCACAAATCCAAGGAAATAATTGTAAGAGGTATTTCTCTGTGGTATTATAATACTGGAAGAAACATGCAATATAATAGGGGGAGAGTACCATGATAAAGGTATTAATAGTAGATGACCAGAGCTTAATTAGAGAAGGGCTTACTATGATGCTAAGTCTTTATAGCAATATATCTATAGTAGGAGAGGCTTCCAATGGGAAAGAGGCTCTAGAATCTTTGAATAGTAAAGAAACTGATTTGATATTGATGGATATACGAATGCCAGTAATGGACGGTGTAGAGGCTACAAGAATGATAAAGGAATTATTTCCTCATATTAAGATATTAATTTTAACTACTTTTAATGAAGATGAATACATAATCCAAGGGCTTAAGAATGGGGCAGATGGATATTTACTAAAAGATATTAGCTCAGAGGAGCTGGTAAAAGCAATACAAACCGTATATGAAGGGAACATTCTCCTGCAGCCTGATGTAGCTAAAAAGATGCTTAGGTCAATGGAAGAGACCACACTTAAGAAGAATATGGAGGTAGAGGATTTAAAGGGACTTACAAGAAGAGAAAAAGAGATAGCATTATTAATCGGTGAAGGGAAGAGCAATAAAGAAATAGCAGCCAGCCTTTTTATTACAGAAGGAACAGTAAAAAATCACATTACCAAAATATTAGATAAGCTAGAGCTTAGAGACAGAATTCAATTAGCAATTATATTAAATAATAAATAGATACATTTTTTTCTTTAGCTATGATTTTCTATAAAGTAAATAGCTAATGTTCATCTGCATTACATAAAATATATTACTTTAGTAATATAAAAACATGACTGAGATGGTTACCTTGGCTAGAAGAAGCTGCCTCTTAATATTTATATACTAATAACAAAAGAAGGTTCTTTTAGGAGGTTATTTTATGCAAGGGTTAAAGAGGGTTGTGTTTTATATATCCTTTCCATTTTCTTTTATAGCATTTATTTTTCCCATATATGCTTCAAGCGTAGGTGCTAGCGTAATTGAAATAGGTTTACTTTATTCTATGTTTTCAGTGGTAGCTATACTAATAAGGCCCATAGTTGGAAATATAATTGACAAAAAGGGAAGGAAGAAAGGCATATTTATAGGTGTAGCTCTTTATGCATTGGTAAATATTCTTTATTTTTTGGCTAGAGATTACAAATATCTTCTTATTGCGAGAATCCTACAGAGTTTAGCAGCATCATTCTTATGGATAAGCATTGACGCATCTATTTCAGACATTAGTAATAAGGAAAACAGAGCAAAGAATTTTGGTATTTTAGATCAGGTACAGGTAAAAGGGGAATTTCTAGGTAGTATAATTGGTTTTAATTTATTATTGACTAATTCTTTTTCGATTTTTATTTCAAATTCTTTTAGTACCGTATTTTTGGTGTTTTTTATTGCTAGTATTATCTCAATGTATTTTGCTATTAAAAGTGTTCCTGAAACTGTAGGCTACAAGAAAGACTTTGAACCAGGTAGACTTAAGGGTAGCAAGCATACCATATATTTTTTGATAGCAATGGGAACTATTTCATTTGTCTTTAGCCTAACAGCGCCTATATATCTAATATATCTTAAAGAAAACATTACTAATGAACTATTTTTAATCACATGGTTGTTTGTTCCAGGAGCTATACTAGCTACTTTTCTTCCTAAAAAATTTGGAATTTTAGCAGATAAACATGGCAGAGAAAAGGTAATAGTTATTGGGATGTTCTTAACAGCCATACTTCAAATGTTTTTACCTTTTGTAAAATCATACTATCCTTTTATGGTTTTATACACGCTAATATCTGTTGCAGGTATGTTCTATAGTCCTGCTATGTCTTCTATTATCATTGATTTTGTAGGAGAAGATAAAAGGGGAAGGTCTTACGGGATATATAGTTTTGCAAGTGGTATAGGGGCTGCGATAGGGCCTTTAGTAGGTACCTATATATATGAGAATATAGGTAATAGCATTGTATTTTACCTCAAAGGCTCGCTTTTGATTATAATACTGGTACTAATATGTTATATTTATCCTAAATTTAAGTTTGCCGAAGGTAGATACAATGGAGGAATATCCGTACATTCAGCAGACTATCCTCAAAATCAGATTAATTAGGGAGGGGATAATATGTTTACTAGCAAGCCTATTACTTACTTATTAAGTCTATATTTACAGATAATACTGCCACTTGATCTTATATATAGTATTTTTACTAAAAGATATGACACTATAGTTGAGTATGTTTTATTAGCAATCTATGCAATTGCCATATTCTTCTTTATATATTCATTCTCTTATTGGGAGTATACAAACTTTTATCTAAGATATGTGTATTGCTTCTTTATAATAGCTGGGGTATCGTTAATCATTTATAGAATAGTTTCCACGGATATCACTGTTTTTGGTGACTTAATTGATTTAGAAGGTCAACCTGGAACAGTTATCTTGACTATAGGTCTCATTATTGTTGATATTAGTATTATCTTAAGTAAAATCAATAAAAAGAATTGCTTTGACTTGGCTTTTCCCTTTAAAAATGGTAGATATTTAGTTGTAGATGGTGGAGATGGCAAAGTATCTTATTTTAGCAATTATCATTATCATGGATGGAAAAACACTAATGTAAGTAATTATCAAATTATGCGGTATGCCGTTGATATAATAAAAATGAATAAATATGGCTTTGCCAATAAAATACTACCAGCATCTAACCAGGACTACAATATTTTCGGAGAAAAAGTATATAGTCCTGTAGACGGAGAAGTAGTAAGTGTGGATAGAAATAATGATGATAATATTCCATATGGGAAGCTTCCCGATAATTGGGGGAACAGAATTACAATCAAGAACAACAAGCACAATATATCCTTATATCATTTTAAAAAGGACACTTTAGTAGTATATGTTGGGCAAAAGCTAAAGGTAGGGGATTATCTAGGAGAAGTAGGTAATTCAGGTAAGTCGTCTAGACCTCATATTCATATTCATGTTGTATATTGTGAGGATAATGAGTATCGACTTGGAGCGGGTATGCCTATAACATTTGACAATAGATATCCAGTGAAGAATTGTGTAATAAAAGATTATCAGCAACCTGTTTTAAATGAGGAGATTGTATATGAGTAAATTAGTGAAATCTTTTGGTTATTTACATATTATCCTTAGGGCCTCAATGCTAATTGATGTTTTTTATAGGTGTAGGAATAGTGAAAAGGATATTTGGATTTTTTTCATTTGTTTTTTATTGGTTCAAATCAATGATTATCTACGAATATGTTATTTTTATAAAGATCATAGGATATATTACGCATCCTTATTTGCTTCTGTAATACTAAGTTCAATTGTTGTATTTAATTTAGCTGCATATTCTGATGTATATATGTTTTTGATTTTATATGAAATAATCTTTTATAGCAGTGGGAAAATATTTAGGTTGTTGATGGTATTGGAGATCTCACTTTATATAGGTCTAATGATTTTTAGAACAGCAGCTATAGGAGACATAACTAGCTTTGAGTTCTGGAAAAACAATATTCTCGATTTAATCATGTCTACTCTGCTACTACTTTCTTACTCATTTGCATGCCTATCCTACAGAGCCTTATTAAGAGAAAAGAGAAGAGTAGATACCCTAAATGAAGAATTAGAGCAATCCTATAATAAGCTAGAAGACCAGTCTAAAAAAATCGAAGAGCTGGTCATTACTGAAGAGAGAAACAGAATTGCAGGAGAGATACATGATAACCTTGGTCACACCTTAGTTGCTTTAAACATGAATCTAGATGTGGCACAAAATCTTATTGATAGAGATATAGAGAAGTCTAAAGGGCTTATAAGCAAATCAAGAGTTTTAACAAAAGATAGTTTAAATGACCTAAGAAAAGCGGTATATGCATTAAAGGAAGAGAACCCCGGAAGCTTAACAGATTCTATCAAAAGAATAATTGAAAATGTGGAAAGTGTAGGAAAAGTTAAAGTAAATCTAAATATTGACGAGAATTCAGATGATTTGCTATTAAGTTTTAAAGATACTATTTGTAATTCTATAAAAGAAGCATTAACTAATAGTATTAAGCACGGAAAAGCCAACCAGGTGAATATTGACATAAAGATTGTTAATGACAATGCCCACATCACAATAAATGACAATGGATTAGGCTGTGACACCTTAACTAAAGGAAATGGACTAGTAGGCATTGAAAATAGAATACTGAGTATGGGTGGCAAAGTAACCTACAATAGCGAAAAAGGAAAGGGATTTGAAATAGGCATAGAGTTAAGCCTATAGCAAATCCTTTTGCTATTGAACCCTATCCAGTTTTGAATTCAGCTAGGGCCTTTAAAAGTTCTGGGTAAAAATCTTCAATGGTTGGATATTTAGCCCTGTTGGTTTTGTATTCTTCTAGCTTCTTAAATAAATGCTTCAACATAAATAAAACCCTGGTTTTTTTCCTCATAAAGGGCCCTAGTATTCACGGAATTACCTTCATTATACATAAATCTAGCTGTAGAGCTCGAATGATATGCACATTTAAGCAAGTTTCCCAGTTTCCATATGCCATGCTTTGCATTTCATCCTTAATAGGGGCAAATAGTTCATTATATGGATTAGCTAAATCTATATTTTTTTCAGTAATAGGGTTTACAAATGAGTGACTAAATTCACGCTGCTACAAATATGTAAAATAATCATAGTTAGTAATAAAGAAAGGTTACCTATCTTTACCAACACCAATGCAGCCCAAAACACTATAAATTTCTGTATCACCATTGATATTTTCAATCTTGGGGGCATAGGCACCCTTCCCGTATAATGATGTTAAAATCACGCTATAGCTCTTTTGTTTTATGCCATGATATTCTTCTAATTGTTCTATTATGTTAATGTCATCCTTCAATAGTAGCAGAGTATTACCAATTATATTCTAAGGAAATTTTAAAATCAATTGCTAACAATAAAAAACCGCATAACTGACAATCTGTGTTGTCAATTATGCGACTAAATTCAATGAATTTATCTTTTAATTTCTGTGGTATTATTTATATCTATGAAGCTCAATATAGAGATTATTATCTTTATATTCGACTATGGCCTTATCAGTCATCATACCAACTAATGAAAGCTCTGTACCTGTGTCACTATCACCAGCTAGCTCCCAATAATATTCCTCAGCAGCCCTCTGACGAGGAGAATTTAACTGCTCCCTCAAACCATTTATACTCTCTAGAGTGCGATTTATATTACGTGCATTAATCAAAATCCTAAACATATCTCCATTATTTTCTATGGAAACATCAATTATTTTAGCATCTCCCATCAAAGCATAGGTAACCATTTCGCTTAAAATTTTAGAGACCTTTTTGATTTCAAAATTCATCGCTCATTCCTCCTTCTAAAAACATCTAACATCGGAACTAGTAGGGTAGCAATAATGCCAGCTGAAAAACCGTTGTTGTATAAGTTCATCCCTCCATGAAGCACTCCTACATTCATAGTGACAGCAAGGTGAACAAAACCCGCAATTATTCCTCCAATAACACCATATTCTCCTGCAATAGGAGCTAAACTAGTACCAAAAAGTGCAGCTATAATTACTGTAGTAGAACTAGTATTCCATACATTTAATATGCTTGCAATAAAAACACCAATCATAATAGGAATGCTGTTTCTTGGGTGCTTTCCAAAGGCAGAAAAGCCAACTATAGTAAGTAATCCACCGACTATAGGACCATTCATAGTACCTTTAGATATAATTACATATATTAACCCTAATAGTCCCATGATACCCATATTGATTAAAGTAGCTCCAAAGCCTGATGTGTATGTGAAATCAGCAACTAACCTACCAGACATTCTGAGAATTTTTGAATAACCCTTAACTAAGTTATTATCATTTAAAACATAACCAATTGTTATTAATATAACAAAAAATAAAGAAAGTAGGATTTTTAAGAGCAAATCATATTCTGTAGAAAGTATCATTCTTGGTTCAGTAATGAATCCATAGCCTTTCATAAAAGACATGACAACCGTTCCGATAAGACCAGCTGCAAATCCAACATTATAAAGATTATAACCATCATGTGCCCTTATGATATGTGCAGAAATTGGAGGTAGGAAAAATCCTGCCACAATACCCGCAATTATACCAAAAGACAATCCTGAAAAGTTGGAAGGACTTAGGGCATTGGCGACCTCAAAAATCATTGGAGCCAAAGCTGTACCAAACATTGATATAATTATTACGCTATTATATGATTTTTTCTCATACTTTGCATACAAATAACCACCTATATATATAGGCCAAACATTAAATATATTTTTCCCAAAAAAAGCAAAGCCAGCTATCGTAAAAATTGCGGAAATAGGAAGCCCACCTAAATGGAATTTAAGCTTCCATAGAAAATAGATGTTAATCAAAGTTAGTAAGGATGAGTTAATAAGGGCTGCACCAAGTCCACCTACTTTTATATAGTCTGTAAGCAGAACGTCAGGTTGAGTTATTATCATATGGAGCCCATTTATTATACTGTTATAATCGCTTACGAAAAAAGCTAAAATCAAAGAAGCAACTGGAAATATGGATAGAACTAAAAATTTAGTTTTCTCATTTACTTGTCTGTAGTCACTCAGGTTTTCTTTCGCCATAAATTCCTCCAATCTTTTTGTATTACTACTAATAGGGTAAAAATAATTCGCTATATTTATTATTATCCTTGTGAATAAATAGATACCAAATTTTTTTCATTTTACCATAAGTTTAACATAAAGGGAAACATTAAATTTTTAACAAAATAAAATTGACATATTCATTCATATATTGTAATATTAGAATATAAGGATTAAGTAGGAGTGATGACATATTAGTGATCATATGAATGTAAATAGCGAGATAATTAAAAAAGCTGATATTTTAAAGGCCATAGCCCATCCTGTTAGACTTTGTATAGTTAGAGGTCTGTTAGAAAATGGAGAACGCAAGGTTACTGATATGCAGCAATGCTTAGATGTTCCTCAATCCACTGTTTCACAGCATTTAACTAGACTCAAAGCAGCAGGAATAGTAGAAGGAAAAAGAAATGGTGTTGAAATATATTATTATTTAGTCGATGAAGATATAAAAAGAGTTATTAAGGCTTTATTTTGACAAAAGTCTTAATACATTTTTTTAATCAATACATTTAATAATTGAAATATATTAATATTAAGATATAAGGAGGATATGTATGTCAAAGAAAGTGTTAATAGTAGGAGGAGTAGCAGGTGGAGCCAGCGCTGCTGCTAGACTTAGAAGACTTGATGAAGGTTTAGATATCGTCATGTTTGAAAAGGGCGAATATATATCATTTGCCAACTGTGGACTCCCATATTATATTGGAGAAACTATTGAAGAAAGAGATCAGCTTTTGCTCCAAACACCAGAAGCTATGAAGGCAAGATTTAATATTGACGTGAGAGTAAATAATGAAGTGTTAAGAATTGACAAAGGCAATAAGGAGGTTCAGGTTAAGAATCTAATTTCAGGAGAGGTCTATAATGAATCCTATGATTATCTTGTACTATCACCTGGATCAACACCCTTAAAGCCGCCAATACCTGGTATTGATTCACCAAATGTATTCTCACTATGGAATATTCCAGATACTGACATAATCAAAGAATATGTTGACAACAAAGGCCCTAAAAGGGCAGCTGTCATTGGTGGTGGATTCATAGGTATAGAAATGGCAGAAAACCTGTCTGAAAGAGGACTTGATGTTACAATAGTTGAGATGGCTGATCAGGTCATGGCACCATTAGATTTTGAAATGGCTCAAATAGTACATCAACATATTAAATCTAAAGAAGTGAAGCTTTATTTAAAAGATGGAGTAAAGGAATTTCAGCATAACAACGGAGTTACTACTATAGTACTACAAAGTGGCGAGAGAATAGAAGCAGATATAGTCATATTGTCTATAGGCATAAGACCTCAAAGTAAGCTTGCTATAGACGCCGGACTTGAAGTAAATCAAAGAGGCGGAATTATAGTAGATGAGCATCTAAAAACTTCAGATGAAAATATATATGCATTAGGTGATGCCATAGAGGTAATAGACTTTATAAATGGAAATAAAACCATGATACCACTTGCAGGACCTGCTAATAAACAAGGGAGAATAGTATCTAATAATATTGTAGGTAAAAAAGAAAGCTATAAAGGAACTCAAGGAACTTCTATTGCAAAGGTATATGATCTTACTGTTGCTTCTACTGGTCACAATGAGAAGATATTAAAAAGAAATGGAATGGAATATGGCAAGGACTATAAGGTTTCCATAATCCATTCAAAATCTCATGCAGGATATTATCCAGGGGCATTCACAATGTCAATTAAACTTATATTCAAGTTAGATGGGAAAATTCTTGGTGCTCAAATAGTAGGCTATGAAGGTGTTGATAAGAGAATAGATGTGATAGCAACTGCTATTCGATTTAATGGTACTATATATGATCTTAAAGAGCTTGAATTAGCTTATGCACCACCATATTCATCTGCAAAGGACCCAGTGAATATGGCAGGCTTTACAGCAGAAAATATTCTAAATGGAGAAGTAAATGTTATACAATGGAATGAGTTAGATGGTTTAGATAATAATAATTCAATATTATTAGATGTTAGAGATGAGGTTGAAAGAGAATTAGGATATATAGAAGGTTCTGTAAATATACCTTTAAATCAGCTTAGAGATAGGCTTTCTGAATTGAATAAGGAAAAAGAAATTATCATCTACTGTGCAGTAGGCTTAAGGGGATATATAGGTGCTAGAATCCTAAATCAACATGGTTTTAATAAGGTGAGAAATTTAAGCGGAGGATATACTACCTATAGTTGTGTATTCTGTCAAGAAGATGATAAGAGCAAATGCTCAGGAGGTTCTTGTTCAGTAGAGGCTACATTTGATGATTCAGGAAGACAGCACTTACCAAAGGAAAGTAAAAAAAAAGCAGTAAAGCTTAATGTTTGTGGCTTGTCATGTCCAGGTCCAATTACTCAAGTATATGAGAAAATGAAAGAGCTTGAAGAGGGGGATATCCTAGAAATTAGAGCAACAGATTCAGGATTTTTTAATGATATTAAAACGTGGTGTAGAAGAACAGGCAACACTTTTATAAAAGGTGAAAAAGAGAAAAATGAGTTTGTTGTAACTATTCAAAAGGGTGTTGAATATACTAATGACCATATATCTGAAGCAGTTAATAATACTAAATCCTTAAATAATCACCCAGCTAAGGAAGATAAATCAATGGTAGTTTTTAGCGGAGATTTAGATAAGGCTATAGCAGCCTTCATCATAGCGAATGGTGCTACTTCTATGGGGAGAAAAGTTACTATGTTCTTTACCTTTTGGGGTTTAAATATTTTAAGGAAGCCAGAAAAGGTTAAAGCAGAAAAGGGATTTATGGATAAAATGTTTGGAATCATGATGCCTAGAGGTAGTAAAAAGCTAGGACTTTCAAAGATGAATATGGCTGGAATGGGCCCTAAGATGATAAGAAAAGTAATGAATAATAAAAACATTTCTTCACTAGAAGATTTAATTAAGCAAGCTATGGATTCAGGAGTAAACATCGTAGCTTGTACCATGTCAATGGATGTTATGGGAATAACCAAGGAAGAGTTAATAGATGGGATAGATTATGGTGGAGTAGCAGCATATCTCGGGGCTGCTGAAGAGTCAGATGTAAACCTGTTTATTTAGAAAAGCAAATCAAATTTTTTATCTCCTTAGGTAAAGGAACTAGGCTATGATTACTAAACTGTAAATATGGCTTCAGCTTCTTTGCCTAATTTGTTCATAACTATGGTACGCTTTCCTATTGCCTAAATAATAACAATATGATAAAATGAAGAAAATACATGTTTGGAGGTGTAAAGATGAAAAACTTGGCTTTAGTTGGCATTGTTTTAGACAGATTACCATTGATTTTAACAGCAAATATATTGATACAAGGAGGTAGTGTGTCTAAAATTAAATATTATGTCAACCAAAAGTAAGTAAATCTTCTTTAAAGCCAAAACATATTGTTAAGATTATATGCCTAGGTGAGAACTTGCTTGCCTAGGCTTCCTATATTAATACAAAGCCTAGGCAGAGATTTACTCGTCTGGGCTTTATTTTTTGAATCAAGGGAGGAGTTATCATGATAGATATTAGCTTAAACGGCATAAGTAAATATTATGGAGCAAATAAAGTATTAGAGGATATTACATTCGAGATTCACAGTGAAGACAGGATAGGATTAATAGGAAAAAATGGAACTGGGAAAACTACTGTGCTTAAGATTATTGCTGGCATAGAAAATAGTGATGGGGGCATACTTTCCATAAGAAAAAATGTAACCATAGGATATTTAGCACAGATGCCAGATTATCCTATGGAATATAAGGTTATTGACGTACTCAATATAGCATTTGAAAAGCAAAATGAGATAAAAGCAGAAATGCGTCAGCTTGAAGAAAAGATGGCAATTAGTGATGGAAATGAACTAGAGAAGATAATGAAAGTCTATGGAGAATTACAGCTTTCATATGAGCATATGGGTGGATATGAAACTGAAGAGAAGTTAAATAGAGTATGTATAGGACTTAAGTTAACAGAGACTATTTTAGAAAGAAGCTTTAGCAATTTAAGTGGTGGAGAAAAGACTACTGTAATGCTAGGGAAGATGCTACTTCAAAATCCAGATATACTTCTTTTAGATGAGCCTTCAAATCATTTGGATTTAGAGTCTGTTGAGTGGCTAGAGGAATTCATTAAAGAATATAAGGGCTCAGTCTTAGCAATATCTCACGATAGATATTTTTTAGATAATATAGCAACTAAAATAGTTGAAATAGAGGCGATGAAATCTAAGACTTATATTGGCAACTACAGCTTTTACATGCAATATAAGGAGGAAATGCTTAATCTCCAGTCAGAAGCATATAAATCACAGCAGAAAAAGATTAAAGAAATGGAAGATGCCATAAAAAGATTTAGAGAATGGGGAAAGGTTGCTGGTGAGGAACCCATGTTTAAAAAAGCTGCAAACATGGAAAAGCGGATTGAAAGAATGGATAAGATTGATAAGCCAATTTTGAATCAACCAAAAATAAAAGTAAACTTTTCTCGTGGAGAAAGGTCTGCTAATGAAGTAGTATCCATAAAGGGACTTAAAAAAGCCTTTGGAGAGAATGTGATAATAGATAATCTTGACCTAAGTGTTAGATATAAAGAAAGACTATGTGTATTAGGCAAAAATGGTTGTGGGAAATCTACATTAATTAAGCTTTTGCTTAACAAATATACTCAGGACCTTGGAGAAATTATTATTGGCTCAAGAGTTAGAATAGGATATTTAGAACAGGAGATTTTCTTTGAAAACGAGGAAAAAACTGTTTTAGAAACAATAAATGATTATTTTATGATACCAGAGGGAGAAGGCAGAAGGATTTTAGCAGGATTCTTATTTTACGGAGAAGATGTATATAAAAAGGTAAAAAGCCTTTCAGGCGGAGAGAAAAGCAGACTTAGGCTTTGTATTATGATGCAAGAAGAAAACAATCTACTCATTTTAGATGAGCCAACTAATCACTTAGATATTGATTCTAGGGAAATGCTAGAGAAGGCACTAGAGAACTTTAATGGAACCATAATTTTCATATCACATGATAGGTATTTCATAAATAAACTAGCTGAAAGAATAGTAGAATTGGATAATAAAAAGCTAATAGAGTACTTAGGAGACTATAATTATTATAGGGAGAAAAAAGCTGAAATTAAAGCAGTTTTAGTGGCAAATGAAGTTGAGACTAATAAAGCAAAGACAGCTGATAGAAGATTAAAAAACAATAATAATGCTAAACCTGAAGCTGAAGAAGCCAAGAGAAAAAAGAAAATATCATACCTTGAAGATGAGATGAGTCAGCTTGAAGGTCTTATTTCTCAAATAGATAATCAGATGGAAAAAGAGGCCTATAATCCTGAAAAACTAAATGAGCTTTATAGCGAAAAAGAAAACTTAACGGGGAAATATGATGACTTATTATCCAAATGGGTAGAATTAGGCTCCTAACATAAGTCATGTATTAGAATATTATAATCCATAAAAGCAAATACTAACAAAAAGCTTATGGAAGGTGATTTTATGGAAGATAATAGAACTAAACAAGAAATTATTAATCAGTTAAATATGATAGAAAAAGATCATCAACATATCCAGGAACATGTAACTAGTATAGATCTTTTAATGACAGACGATAACAATGGAAGAGTCAAGGATAATGCCATTGGAAAAAAACTAGATGTATTAAAACAAAAAATTGAAGAAGTAGTTGAGACATCCAACGAAATAACTTCAATCCTCAACCAACATATGTAAAACTGTACTTTAAGGTACAGTTTTTTTATGACCTAACCCGATTATCTGAACGCTTTTTTCAGAAAATCGCTGGTAGGTCAAACGCAACGAGAACCAAATTTATGCGAGCGATAGAGAGCAAAGAAATTTGTGTTTCGAGACTGCATATATGACCTAACCCGATTATCTGAACGCTTTTTTCAGAAAATCGTTGGTAGGTCAAACGCAACGAGAACCAAATTTATGCGAGCGATAGAGAGCAAAGAAATTTGTGTTTCGAGACTGCATATATGACCTAACCCGATTATCTGAACGCTTTTGTCGGAAAATTGTATTAATATCCTTTCTATATCAAATAATATTCATATAAACCATGAAAGGGTGATTAAATTGAACACAAGACTACTTGTTATCGCAGTGATTCCTGCTATATCAATAGCTATAGCAGTATATTTAAGTGATAGATATGACAGAGAGCCGATATCTCTTTTACTAAAAACCTACATTTTTGGAGCCTTGTCGGTTATTCCTGTAATTGTTGTACAAAGATTTCTCTCATCATTTAATGTGTTTACTGGATTATTAAGCGCAACTTTTATTGCATTTATAGTAGCTGGCTTAGTAGAGGAGTATTTTAAACGATTGGTAGTAGTAAAATTAATGTGTAAAAACAAATATTTTGACGAAAAGCTTGATGGAATAGTATATGCTGTATTTTCAGCCCTAGGATTTGCAACTGTAGAGAATATAATGTATGTAGTGTTTAGATTTAGCTACAATCCCTATATAGGATTATATAGAGGAATACTGTCTGTACCCGCTCATGCTGCCTTTGGAGTTACAATGGGATACTATCTATCATTAACAAAGTTTGCTACAAATAAGGCAAGAAAAAAAGCAAACTTAAGAAAATCCTTGTATATGCCAATGCTCTTACATGGAATGTTTAACTTTATTTTAATGGCAGGGATACCACAGGTAGGAATTGCTATTGGCATTTATGCTCTATATTTATGGATAACCAATCAGAAAAAATTAAACACATATATATTTGATTCATATTCTAAATTCGATAAGTTACAAGGTGGTGACGAAGGATAATATGAATTAGCTATAGTAAAACAAAAAATAATTATAGATAAATATTTGGCCATAGTATAGAATGTGTATTAGAACATTATTTACCAAGGGAGTATGATTTTATGAATAAGAAGAAGATAACTCTAACTATAATTATTTTATTGTTTTTTGTAGTATTAATAACTGCTGGATATATTGCAGATAAGCTAAATACAAGAGCAGATAATAACTTTGACCTAGGAAAGGTCGATACTAATCAAGAAATAGATATATTGCCAGAAGAGGATATTATTCCAGAGGAGGAAGCAATTCCTCCCAATATAGTAGTTACAATTGCTGCAGCTGGAGATATTATGTTTCATGCTCCTCAGTTAGCAGGAGCCTACAATTCTGAGACGTCAGAATATGACTTCAATTTTTCCTTTGAATATGTTAAAAAGTATATTGAGAGTGCAGACTTAGCAATAGGAAACTTCGAAACTGTAACTGCAGGAGAGGAATATAAATATCTGGGATATCCTACATTTAATTCGCCTGTTTCATCTATAACAGCACTTAAAAATTCAGGCTTTGACGTGCTTTCCACAGCAAACAATCATAGTCTTGATAAGGGGAAGAAGGGCATAGTCAACACAATAGATTCTATAATGGAACATGAATTAGTGAATGTAGGAACCTATAAGGAAGCTACAGATGAGGTGCTAGTACAGGATGTAAATGGTATTAAAGTTGCAATTTTATCCTATACATATGGCTGCAATGGCTTAGAAGTATTGTTGACACCAGAAGAATTAGATTATATGGTAAATCTAATTGACGAAGAAAGGATAAAAAGTGATATTGAAAAGGCTGATATAGCACAAGTAGATGCTACTATTGTTTGTATACATTGGGGCAATGAATATCAAAGGAACCCTTCCGAATATCAAATTGAGCTAGCTGATAAAATGATTGAATGGGGTGCAGATATAATATTAGGTAGCCACCCTCATGTTATTCAAAGGTCAGAGATAAGAGATCATAATGGAGAGAATAAGTTTATTATTTACTCTATGGGTAACTTTATCTCAAATCAGAGAAGAGAAACACTTAGCATTGGTAATAGAAGATTTACAGAGGATGGAATCATAGTTCAACTAACACTAGAGAAGGACTTTTCCTTAGAGAAGACCATAATAAAAGATGTAGATTATATTCCTACCTGGGTATATAGGTATGAAGAATCTGGTGTTTACAAGCATGTTATACTTCCAACAACTGATTATATTGAACAAGATAATCTTGACTTCACTCAAGAAGTTCTTAACAGAATAGAAGAGTCATATAATAATACAATTGAACAAATAGACCAGAGATAATTTTATCTCTGGTTTTTATGACCCAACCCGATTATCTGAACGCTTTTTTCAGAAAATCGAACATTTACCTTAATACCCATATTACAAATCATTTATGTCTGTCCTGAGGTTATGTCTCTTATTTATAATTTTCTAAGATACAAAAAAACAACCTTTTTAGGTTGCTACTTAGTTTCTATTGAGTTGTTAAAGTATTGATATTTAAGCACTTATTTTTGTTGCATTCTTCTCACTGAAAGGATGTACTTTCCATAACTCCGACGTATATTTTGAAAAGATTATAGCTTTTTCTTCAATATCCAATGTACTCCATTTGGTAGATTTCATTCTAGATAAAATATAAACAATATCTGATTCGATATTTTCAAGTTTGGAATACTCAATAGATATTCCTCCCAAATGGTTTCTATTCAGATTATTAATTGTTATATATATTATACCATAATAGTAGTATTATAAGAGGCTAGTTTTAGGAGTTTATTGAGACAATTCTAACTAGTTTTTTTCTGTTAATTATTAAAAAAATTAGTGAATTAAATATTTGAATGATATATAATTAAGTAAAATAATTTTATAATTATTGAAACGAAAATAATTTAAAAGATTATATGAGTGATAATAAGAGTAATGGGAGAAAAATATAGACAAATTATTAAATAAAGAAGATTATTATATACCAAATAAAGATATTGTTTTAATTAAAGAAGAGATAAATAGAATAGGTATTAACGTACAAACAGGTTCAGAATATTTAAATGAAATTGATGAAAAAGTTAGACTTAACTTATTATATATTAATCCTGGCTTTCTATATTCATTAGTTATAGGAAGTCAGAAGGACTGGAAAATAATTGATATAAACATTAGTAAGGATTTATTTATAAATAACATGGTGCCCGTATATTTTCGCTCAGAAATGATTACAGATAGCTCTGAACAATTTTAAATGGTACAGGGTAAAGCATATAATCTAGTAGATAAAAATGCATATATAGCTTGAAAATCTGAAATTACTCATTTACTAGATGAATATTTTATACAATCTATATCTGAGATTTTAGAAAAAGATGTAGATATTTCAAATATAGAAAATAAAGAATTAATGAATCTTATGAGAGATAAAGTTATTTTTTCTAAAGTACTACAAGGTAGGCATCCTACATTATTAGTATATAAAATGTCTGAGAAAAACGAGTTTAGAAATGCAAGGGCAAGAGATGAATATTATACGACATGGGAAGCAATAAATAAGGGAGAATAATAAAACAGTTAAAAATTAGTCATATCTGATTATTAGGGGTTTGCATCTAGTCACCAAAGAGAGAATAGACAATTACAGCAGCATTGTATGTTCAGGCATGTTGAGATAGCTTTTAGGATAGAACGGGAGTAGCTTGGAATAAGAATATTGGGGCATGTGCCCCTTTTTAATTTTATGTTTCCTTTTGCTCTTCCTAAATTATTATGAACATATTATTTATAATAAAGATATAAAGCTATAAAAGGGAAAAGGAGATAAATGTAGAATATTAAAGATTAAGAGAGCAGTCTTTTTTGACCCGCTATTAGATTGTTGCTAATATAACAATGTGCAAAGTAAATTTTATCAATATTTCCTTTAATAGTAGTTAAACACTATTTAAATAAAATATTATTTATTATATAATTATAATTAGGACCAGATATTTTAATATAATTGTCAGAGGTGTGAAAATGCAATCTTTTGCTAATTTATTTTACAACATAAGACTTAGAGATGTTATAGATATTTTAATAGTTGCATATGCCTTCTATAAGATTTTTATGCTTATTAGGGAGACTAGAGCAGAACAGCTTATAAAGGGGATAGCATTATTATTCGTAGCAACAAAGGTAAGTGAAATATTAGAGCTATATACTGTCTTTTGGATACTTGAGAATACTATGACAGTAGGAGTTATAGCTCTATTAATTGTTTTCCAGCCTGAGCTAAGAAGAGCACTGGAAGTTCTGGGTAGGACTAGATTTTTTACAAAATCAATTATTGAAGTGAAAAGCGAAGAGTTGGAAATGATATCTGATGAGATAATAGAAGCCGTAGCGTCACTTTCTAGACAAAAGATAGGAGCGCTAATAGTTTTTGAAAGAGAAACAGGGTTAAATGAAATGGTTGACACGGGAACAAGAATTAATGGTAGGGTATCAAGCGGACTTTTAATAAATATTTTCATACCAAATACACCTCTTCATGATGGAGCAGTTATTATAAGAGAGGACATTGTAAAAGCAGCAGGATGCTTTCTCCCATTAACAGACAATTCCCACTTGAGTAAGGAAATAGGAACTAGACATAGAGCCGCACTTGGCATAACTGAGAGATCAGACAGTGTTGCCGTAATAGTATCAGAAGAGACAGGTATAATATCAGTGGCAGATAACGGGATATTGACTAGATATTTAGATATAAAGGCATTAAAAGAAATTTTGATAAATATGTATACACCTAAGACTCCAAAGCCAAATCTACTGACTAAATGGAGGAATAGAAATGAATAAAGCAAAGAGAAATAATATTACTATAAGAATTGTAGCCATTATAATAGCATTTTTTATGTGGACTTATGTAATGAATAAAGAGAATCCAAGAACCACTCAAGATATTCCAAATATTCAGGTAGTATATTTAAACCAAAATTACTTATCTGATGCTGAGCTAGAGATAATGGAGCCAACTGAATCAAAAGTAACTGTAAAGCTAGGTGGTAGAAGAAGTGACCTGAAAACTATAAATCCTAATGATATCATAGTTCAGGCTGACTTGTACGGCTATCAAGAAGGTATGAATAGAGTACCTGTTGAAGTAAATGTTCCTGAAAATGTTACTGTAGAGTCTGTAAGTCCTCAATATATACAATTAAAACTGGACAGCATAATAACCAAGGAATTTAAAATAGCCTTAAGAACTACGGGTAAACCTGAAAACGGGCATACACAAGGAGTAGGGGATGTTCGGCCAAGCACTGTACTTATTAAGGGGCCAAGGACCTGGGTTAACTCTATAGATGATGTAGTAGCTACTCTCGACTTAACTAATGTAAATACTGACATAAAGACAAGTAGGCCTGTTAGGGTATTAAATGATAAGGGTGAAGAGGTTAGAAACATACAAAAAGAACCAGGCACCGTAGAGATTACTGTGCCAATCTTGGGAACTAAGAATATACCAGTTATGCCAAGAGTGAAAGGAACTCCATTAGAGGGTTATAGTATTACAGATATCCAAATAAATCCTAGTAGTATTAATGTAAAAGGAAGAAAAGAAATAATTAAGGATATTGAGTTTTTTGAAACTGAGCCTATAGATGTAGAGGCTATTAATAAAACAATGGAAGTACCAATTAAAATTGTTCTACCTAGGGGAATAGAGTTAATGGATCAGGGGCTGAGACCATTAGCTACAATAAATGTTGAACAAATAATTGAAAGAAATATGGAATTTGAAACTAGCAAAATAACTTTCATTAATTTAGATATACGTCATGTTTTAGACAAAACTAATCTTCCTGACAAAATATCGGTTACAGTAAAGGGAACACAAAGCAGGGTAGATGCATTGACGGATAGAGATGTTACACTTTATTGCGATTTGTCAGGATTAGAAAAAGGAGACCATAGTGTAAACTTAAAGGTAATACTTCATGAAGACCTAGAGCTTGTATTATTAGAACCAGAAACAGTTCAAGTAACAATTCAAGGCGAAGAATTTTAACTATTTTTAATATATTTGCAAGGAAGCATTAAATAAGGTTATTATAATAGGGGCAGGACGAAATCTATATCCAAAATCTGCTCCTATTCTATTGTAAAGAATTAAAGGGGGAAAGGCATGTTGAGGAAATACATATTAGCAATTAATCCTGGATCAACTAGTACAAAGGTTGCCTTATATAATGGTGAGGAAAAGGTTTTCGCTAGTAAGATTGAGCATCCTAGCACAGAACTTGAGAAGTATAATAATGTTATAGATCAATATGAGTACCGCTTAAATGTAACAAAAGAGTGGTTAAGATCAATCGACATAAGCACAGCTTCCTTAAGAGCTATAGTTGGACGAGGTGGAATGCTAAGACCAATACCAGCTGGGACTTATTTAGTTACAGACTTAATGGTTGAGGATTTAAAGAATTGTGTTGGAGGAGAACATGCCTCAAATTTGGGTGGTATTTTAGCAAGGGGAATAGCAGATAAGGAAAACATTAGGTCCTTTATAGTAGATCCAGTAGCTGTAGATGAGATGAATGACATAGCTAGAATATCAGGGATACCAGATATAAAGAGAAAATCACAGCTTCATGCATTAAATATAAAAGCAGTATCACATAGATATGCCCATGAGAACAATAAAAATCTTAAAGATCTAAATCTAATTGTTGCCCATCTTGGTGGAGGAATATCCGTTGCTCCTATTGAAAAAGGCCATATGACAGATGTAAATAATGCAAATGAAATGGGCCCTTTTTCTCCTGAAAGGACTGGTCATCTACCAGTAGGTGAGCTTATAAAAATGTGTTATTCAGGCAAATACACATATAACGAAATAAAAGCAAAGATCAAGGGCAAGGGCGGTCTTGCCGCTTACCTAGGAACTAATGATGCTAGAGAAGCAGAAGAAAGAATGAAAAATGGAGATGAAAAAGCAGGTCTGGTTTTCATGGCTATGGCTTATCAAATAGCTAAAGAAATCGGAGCTATGGCTACAACCCTTAGTGGTAGAGTAGATGCCATTATATTAACTGGTGGATTAGCCTATTCAAAGATACTTACTGATAAAATACAAAGCATGACAAAATTCATAGCCCCTGTAGAACTATATCCAGGAGAAGATGAACTAGAAGCCCTGAATGAAGGTGCATTAAGGGTCCTAGAAGGCGAAGAAACAGAAAGGATTTATGAAAACGAGGTGGAGATCAGTGATTAAGAACTTTGAAGATGTGTTAGATCTTGCCAAGAGTAGAGGTCCTAAAACCTTATCAGTGGCAGTTGCCCAAGACAAAGAGGTTCTAATGGCAGTAAATGAATCTGGAAAAATGGGAATAGCTGACGCTATACTTGTAGGAGATAGAAAAGAAATAATAAAAATAGCAGAAGAAATTAATATGGATGTAAGTAAATATGAAATTATAGATATTATAGACCCAGTAAAGGCATCTAGAAGGGCCGTAGAGCTTGTAAGCACAGGGAAAGCTCATATAGTAATGAAGGGTCTAGTGGATACTTCGGTGATATTAAAGGCTGTCTTAGATGGAGAGATAGGACTTAGAACAGGCAATATACTAAGTCATGTGGCTGTATTTGGTGTAGATACATACCACAAACTGCTTTTAGTCACAGATGCAGCTATGAATATAGAACCGGATTTAGGTCAAAAGAAGCAGATTATAGAAAATGCTGTATATTTAGCTCATTCAATAGATATAGAGGAGCCAAAGGTTGCAGTAGTTTGCGCAAAGGAAAAGATAAATCCTAAAATGCCTGCAACTGTAGATGCAGGACAATTAGTTGATGCTAATGAAAAAGGAGAAATAAAAGCTTGTATAGTTGGAGGACCTTTTGCATTAGACAATGCCATATCAAAAGAAGCTGCAATTCATAAAGGTATAGATCATCCAGTAGCTGGTGATGCGGATATTATACTCACTCCAAATATAGAATCAGGAAATGTGTTATATAAAGCTCTTGCATTTTTAGCAAGGTCAAAAAATGCGGGTATAATAGT
>JBBAFY010000023.1:0-29922 GCA_041655135.1 Tissierellales bacterium | reverse complement strand
TAAAAAGATTATTAAGTATATTTCTTTCACTATGCATGATATTGACTATGTTGCCACTTTCGGTAATGGCACAAGAAACATCTACAAACAATGGAGAAATAGGAGAAATAAGTGCATTTGAACCACTTGAAGAAACAGAAATAACTGCCACTATCGGCACATTTATAGAGGATTTAGATTTGCCCAAAACATTGATAGTCACAGTTGTGCAATTAGATACCAATCAACAAACAGTAACGGAAGAAGTATATAGTTCTGCATATGAAGATGTCCAAATTGACATTCCGGTGACATGGGCTTCTCAACCAGAATATGACATGGACACTGAAGGGGAATATATTTTTACGCCAGTAATCGAAGGATATGATGTCAACACAGAGCTACCGGAGATTATTGTCACTGTGGCTACAGCGATATTGGGACGCGGACTGTTAGCCCCTCTGGAACTCGACACCTACAATATCTGGGTAGGCGGCGTGCAGGTGACCAGCGACAACGAAAGCAATGTGCTTGGAGACGAAGGGGGCACTGTAACTTATACTCCTGCTACTGGAAATACTGCCCAAACACTTACACTTAATGGAGCCAATATTGCTAACAGCTATTCATGGGACAATAAAGTAGCTGGAATTTATGCTTTAGGTGACCTGAATATTATACTAAATGGTGAAAATAGCATAACTGCTGCCAATAATGATAATGGTTATAGCTCTGGGATACATTTTGATGGCACTCCTGGTATTTTAGCCACACTAACTATTAGTGGTGATGGTAGCCTTCATACTAAGGGTGGAGATATAAGCAAAAATATTAATTTTCAGAGCTCTGGAATTTATGGGCAAAACATCATAATAGACAGTGGAACTGTAGTCGCAGAATCAGGAATAACTACAGGATATGCTTTGGGAATTGGAATTGCAAGTAATGCATATATTACAATAAACGGAGGAAATGTTACTGCTATAGGAAATGCATCAGGTTACCAAAGCAATGGAATCAGAACTCATTCAAGCACGATAAATGGTGGAACCATAACAGCAAGAGCTGGTGATGCTGATTATAGCTTTGGAATTTATTGTCAAAATGATTTAATCATAAAAGGTGGCAACTTATCAGTTCAAGCTGGCAATGCTGACACCCTATCATATGGAATAAATTTAAATGTGAATAGCTTAATAGTAAGTGGCGGTGGTATTATAGCAAGGGGCAATACAAAAGGAATAGGTGCTAGTCAATATAATCCAAGGGAGTTAAGTTTTAGCAATGTTACCATAAGTGGTGGTGAAGATGAAGACACATTAAGTCCTATTACAGATCCAGAATCATTTAGATCAGAAGCTTATAAATATGTTAAGATTGAGCCCGCACCAGCCAGTACCGATGTTGCCAAAAACACAGATACAGACACAAGCTACGAAACCCTGCAAGCAGCAGTTGATGCAATTGAAGATGGTCAGACCATCCAGCTGCTAAGAAACATCAACCTAACAACTACAGTCATCATAGCCAACAACAATAATAAAAGCTTCACAATGGACCTAAATGGTAAAATACTTGACGGTGGTAGTAATCCAGCCATTACCCACAAAGGAACTGGAGAACTAACCATTCAAGGCAATGGTACAGTGAAGAGCAGTGGTTCCAGCTCTTTTGATGGAGCTATCAGTAATAAAAGTACCGGCAGCATAATCATTTTTGGAGGTATCGTTCAGGGCAATGGAGCAGGTATTTTTAATCTAGAAAAAGGAACTATAACCATTTCTGGAGGTAGTATAAGTGGAAGAATAGGTATTTTCAATAATAGCGGTGGTATCGTAAATATTTCAGGCGGTACTGTACAATCCACAGGTAATGATGGTAATGCCATATATACAAACGAAGGTGGCAATATCACCATTTCAGGTAATGCTCATATCACAAGTGCCAATAATAAGACAGACGACGCCACGATTTCCTTGTGGTTTAGCAATGATTTACGTCCTATCACATTTACAATAAATGGTGGTACAATAGAAAATACTGCAGGGGTCAATGCCATTAGCAAACGTGGTAATTCAAATGGTAAGCTTATAGCCAATGTTTCCATTCCAAATGGAAAGTCAGCATTTATCAAAGGTGGCGGTCATGCAATGAATTTTGCTCCAACCTTGGTAAGAGCCACCGTCACTGTGAGCGAAAATATCAGTGGAACACCGGTGGTAGATTACAGTGCATCGGACATCAAAAAGTATAAATACCTCAATTTTGAGCCAGGTCCAGATGCCACAATCACCAACTTGAATCTGACAAACAAACTGACAGCTCCGGCAACCGGCGGCATGCCAACCACAGCCATCACCGATGATCAGTATACTGGAACTATTGAATGGAGCGGTAACCCCATGATATTCAGTGGCGGTAAGGCATACACTTCCATTGTCACTCTGACGGCATTGGATGGCTACACTTTTTCCGGCGTGACACATAATGCTTTCTCTCATGCCGGGGCAACCAGTGTTGCCAACAGCGCAGGTTCCAGCCAAACGATGACCATAACCATTACATTCCCTCAAACGGTGGAAAAGACAACCCAGGTGATTTCCTATGCAGATATCACCGTTGCCAAGACTTATGGCGATACAAAATTTGTAAACCCTTTAAATCAAGACGATATAAATGGTACAATAACCTATATTAGTGATGATACAGCAGTAGCAACAGTCGATCCTTCCACTGGAGAGGTGACCATTGTTTCAGTAGGTGACGGAAGTGCAACCATCACTGCTACTGCCGTGGAAACAGCTACTCATGCAGGGGCTACGGCAAGCTACACTGTGACTGTTTCTAAAAAAGCACTTACTCTAAAAGCAGATGACAAGAATATGATACAAGGAGATGAATTGCCAAACTTTACATTTACAGCTATAGGCTTAGTGAATGGTGATAATGTGATAGCACCTCCTACTATTTCTACCACTACCAATGGAGCTACTGTAGGAAATTTTGACATTACCCCTTCGGGTGGAGTGGTGGAAAATGACGCAAGCTATAACATTATCTATACAAAAGGCACTTTAAAAGTAGCAGGCGGTTCTGGTGGTTCCGGAAGTTCCAGTGGAGGCTCTGGTAGCAGTGGTGGAAGCCCCTCGAATGACAACAGCAGTCTTGTCATCGTTACCCCACCTGCAGCCGACAAGCCCAATGATCCAACACAGGGAGAAATTAAGGTTCTCGGCACAGCAGACGGCAAGGGCAATATCACTGTAAATATTACTAACAAAACTGTGACCGATGCCTTTGACAAGGCTCTCGCAGACGCCAAGAAAAACGGTAACGAACAAAACGGCATTACTGTGGTACTACATGTAGACACCAGTAGCAAGAACAGCTCCAATATTACCGTCAATCTTCCAAAGACTGTGCAGGACACCATCATTGCGAAGAAAATAGTCAACACAATTGTGGTAGTGGACAACCCCGACATCAGAATCGGCATGGATTTGGCGACAGTACAGGAAATCAATAATCAGGCAAAGTCTGATGTGAATATTACTGCCACACGCAGGGACAGCGACAAGTTAACTGATGATGGGAAAAAAGCTATTGGCAGTCGCCCTGTATTTGATCTCAATGTGAACTACGGCAGCAGCAAACAGGTACAGAACTTTGGCGTAGGCAACGTATCGGTCACCATCCCCTACACCCTCGGTGCAAATGAAAAGGCCGGAAATGTGCAGGCTGTCTATTTGGATGATAATGGAAAAGTACATTGGCTCGTAAATTCGGTCTATGACAGTATGGAAAAGGTGTTGCGTTTCAGCACCAACCACTTCTCCACTTATGGTGTAGGCTACAAAGAAGATGCACCTGCATTTACGGACATTGAAAGCCATTGGGCAAAAGAAGATATTGAGTTTGTGATAAGCAACGGATTATTTAGCGGCACTTCCGTCACCACCTTTAGTCCTAACACTGCCATGACAAGAGGAATGTTCGTCACGGTGCTGGGAAGGCTGGTAGATGCCGATGTGAGTAGCTACAATAAGAGCAACTTCACTGATGTGAAAATTGATGCTTACTACATGAATTATATTGAATGGGCGAGCAAAAACAGCATCGTAAATGGAATAGGCAATGGAAAATTTGCACCAGATCAGTCTATTACCCGTGAACAGATGGCAGCCATCATAAGGAACTATGCCAAGATTATGGATATTAAGCTGACACAGGCCCATGAAGAAAACATCTTTTGTGACAGCACAAAAATTAGCGCATATGCCAAGGAAGCCGTGAAGGAAATGCAGATGGCAGGGGTCATCAGCGGCAAAAACAGCAATCTCTTTGATCCACAGGGTACAGCCACGCGGGCAGAGATTGCGGCAGTATTGCGACGTTTTGGGGAACTGAGGAGATCCAGTGACACCATGTAAGATTCTGGCTCATTGGCCCCAACCTTGGCTGCACTATGAGCTAGTAGGAAGGCTGAGCAATATAATCAGAAAAGTAATATAAATCACTTGATAAATGAAAAGGTGTACAGATAATAAAGCTATAATAAATTTACCCACGATTTACACAGGGGCAGAAGTTAGAGATTTGAACTTGTCAATATATAATGTTTGAAACCTTGAGAGTAGTACTATATATAGTGTGTTTGAGAAAAATTGATTCCGTACACCAGTTACCAAAGAGATAAAACAATGGAACACCAAAGGTATACACACTTTTGGTGTTTTTTTAATTTGGGTATAAGGATTAGATTTATCTCCTAGGGGATAAGTGGTAATACCATTTCAATACGATTGTGCAAGGTTATTTAGTGAGGGCATGGCAGCTGTTTATATAGGAGATAAAGGGGACTATGTCAATAAGGAGGGAAACTTAATTGTCCCATACAGGGTTTTTATATGAATTAAGAAATGACAGGGAAAAAATAATGAAATATCTGAAGGAATGCAATATTCAATAAGGATCATAAAAGATGTTTCAAGGCTTAAAAGTGAACTGATAAAAAATTAAAGTACTACAAGTAAGAGAACAACAACAAAGTAGAACCCAAAATAGAAGTTTCAGGATCAGTTTTATTTGGCTATGAGGATGGCACAAGTGAAATAGTTTCAGAAAAGATAATAGAAGATATAAAAAAGAAAGTGCATGATGATTATCCTAATATAGTGATAGGATTTCAGAAGGATTATGCTCTATATCCAATTAAATATTTTGCATTCATCACTGAAGATGAAGTAAGAGACAATGAATTACTAGGGGTATCAATAAATTGAGTATATAGAAGGTCATAGCAATATGTATACAATTACAAATTTTATTTACGAAAAATACAGAGCGTCAGACGGGGAAACCAATCTGGCGTATTTTATTTGTGTAAAATTGTTGCCAAACCAGTAAAAGTGACATATAATACTATTACTTTCTATTAAATGTTAGTTCCTTAATACTTTTGGAGGTGAGGCTTTTTAAAAAGAATATAATACAATTAAATATTAAGCGCCAGAACTCAATAACTTGAGTTGACGAGGTCATGGTTTATCGAAAATTCGGCGGATGCCATGCGGTGTTACTACCACCGTCAGCAGTTGTACAAAAACCATAAGCAATTATGGAGACAAAGACAACTAGGTAGGTATAAGCTCCTTGAATAATGGGCTTGTTTTGACATGCATAAAAATGTATTTATATGAAGAGGATACTAGGGATTACATTTAAGAGAGAGTCATATAAATATGAGGAAGTGATAATAATGTGTGGAATAATGGGATATATTGGGGCTAAAGACGCTTCGCAAATATTAGTAGATGGATTAGAAAAATTAGAATATAGAGGATATGATTCAGCAGGCATAGCCATACTAAATGAGGGAAAAATCCACCTAAGTAAATACAAAGGAAGACTAGCTGTATTAAAAGAGAAGATTAAAGAAAAGCCTGTGAAAGGCGGATTAGGCATAGGGCATACAAGATGGGCAACACATGGTGAGCCCTCTGATATAAACTCTCATCCTCATTTAAGTAATAATGAAAGAATATCAGTAGTTCACAACGGGATAATTGAAAATTATATGGAAATAAAGGAAGAGCTTCAAAAGCTTAATTATAGGTTCTCATCTGATACAGATACAGAGGTAATAGTACACCTATTAGATTATTATTATAATGGTGATATTTTAGATGCAGCAAAAAAGATGATAAATAGAATAAAAGGGGCATATGCACTAGGAATAATACATGCAGATAATCCAGATATGCTCATAGCCGTGAAAAAAGATAGTCCACTAATAGTAGGTATAGGAGAAGGCGAAAATTTCATAGCTTCAGACATACCTGCTGTGTTGAAGCACACTAATAAAGTATATATATTAGATAATGGTGAAATGTCCATAGTAAAGAAAGACAGCATAAGCTTAATGAAAACAGATGGCACTATAATATCTAAGGATGTATTCAATATAACATGGGACATAGAAGCTGCAGAAAAGGGCGGCTATGAGCATTTTATGCTAAAGGAAATCTATGAGCAACCAAAAGCCATTAAAGATACACTATTACCACGAATAAATAACAATGGTAGAATAAATCTAGAACAAATCAATATTCAAGAAGAATATATAAAAGATATTAATAAGGTTTATATAGTAGCATGTGGAACAGCCTATCATGCAGGTTTGCTTGGTAAAGATATAATAGAGAGATATGTCAAGATTCCAACAATAGTAGATGTAGCCTCAGAATTTAGATATGGTAACCCATTTATAGACTCCCATACATTAGTAATAGTAGTGAGTCAATCAGGAGAGACAGCCGATACATTAGCTGCATTAAGATTAGCTAAAGAAAAAGGAGCTAGAGTCTTAGCAATAACCAATGTGGTAGCCAGTTCCATAGCTAGAGAATCAGATGATGTACTATATACATGGGCAGGACCAGAGATTGCAGTAGCATCTACAAAGGCGTATACTACACAGATAGTAGCATTAATCCTATTAGCCTTAGAGATGGCTAAAAAAAATAATAAAATAGACAATAAAGAAATAGAAATAATTCTTAAGAAACTAGAAGAACTTCCTAGCAAACTTGAGGAAATGTTATTAGATGTTATAAGTATAAAAGGTCTTGCAGATAAAATTCATGGCTCACAAAGCATATTCTACATTGGCAGAGGTATTGACTATGATGTGGCTAGAGAAGGCTCACTTAAGTTAAAAGAAATATCTTATATACATTCAGAAGCCATAGCAGCAGGAGAGCTCAAGCATGGCACATTAGCATTAATAGAGGAAGGTACACCAGTGATTACACTAGTAACACAGGATAAGCTATTTGATAAGATGTTAAGTAATATAAAAGAAGTAAAGGCTAGAGGAGCATATGTGATAGCAATAGCAAAGGAAGGGAATACAGCAATTGAAAAATCAGCAGATAGAGTAATTTATATACCAGATGTAATAGATGAATTATCGCCAGTCTTAAGTATTCTTCCCCTTCAATTATTATCATATTATATAGCTCATAGAAGAGGTTGTGACATAGACAGACCCAAAAATCTCGCAAAGAGTGTAACTGTAGAGTAGGATGAAGTTTCTAGAAGGTTTTGTTTAAGGGAGGGCTATTAGCCCTCTTATTTTTTTTATATAAGAATAAAATTAATAATTAAATGGTATTGACAAGACAATAGATATAGTTTAATCTAAATATACACCCCCCCTATGGGGGAGGGCAAGGAGGAGAGAAAATGAATGCAGATCAAAAAAAAGCAGTACAGTCCCTCAAAACTGCTAGAGGGCAATTGGATGCAATTATTAATATGATAGAAGATGGACGTTACTGTGTAGATGTATCTAATCAGATTTTAGCCGTTCAGTCACTTTTGAAAAAAGCAGACTTGTTAATTATCAAGCAACATTTAAACCATTGTGTTCGTGAAGCCTTTGAGAAGGATAAAGGTTCAGAAAAGATAGATGAAATTATGCAGCTTTTATCAAAAATTATGGGAAAATAGATGGATACAATAAAGGAGGGAAATAAGCAAATGATGAATAAAACAATAAAAATAGAGGGAATGACATGTGCATCATGCGCAAATGCTGTAGAGAGGGCAACCAAGAAGCTTGATGGTGTATCTGAAGCCAATGTTAATCTTGCAACAGAAAAGTTAAGTATCAGCTTTGATGAAACTTCAATTTCTCTAGGAGATATCCAAGGGGCTATAGAAAAGGCAGGTTATAAGGCTCAAACAGGCGCTGTTACAAAGACAATAAAAATAGAGGGAATGACATGTGCATCATGTTCGAAGGCTGTAGAGAGGGCAACCAAGAAGCTAGATGGTGTATCTGAAGCCAATGTGAACCTAGCAACAGAAAAACTGACAATAAGCTATGACCCATCATCTGTTAGGGTTTCAGATATAAAAAAGGCCATAGAAAAAGCAGGATACAAAGCTATAGAGGAAGAGGCTTCAGTTGACATAGATAAGGAAAACAAGGAAAAAGAGATAAAAACTTTATGGAGTAAGTTTATTATATCTGCCATATTTACAATACCTTTACTTTATATAGCAATGGGTCATATGCTTGGGATGCCATTACCAATGTTTTTGCATCCTGATATGAATCCAGTTAACTTTGCAGTGACTCAACTGCTATTGACTATACCAGTTGTTATAGCAGGATATAAATATTACACCATAGGATTTAAAACCTTGATGAAGGGTAGCCCGAATATGGATTCCTTAATAGCTATTGGTACAGGAGCTGCAGTGATATATGGCTTATTTGCAACATATATGATAATTGGTGGAGAACATCACTATGCCATGGATCTATATTTTGAATCAGCAGCAGTAATCATTACCCTAATCACACTTGGAAAGTATCTGGAATCAGTTTCTAAAGGAAAAACATCTGAGGCAATAAAAAAACTTATGGGGCTACAACCTAAGACTGCAATCGTAATAAGAGATGGAGCAGAAACAGAAATATCAATAGATGACGTAGAAGTTGGAGATATAATAGTAGTTAAGCCAGGTGAGAAGATGCCTGTTGATGGAGTTGTAGTAGAAGGGATAACTTCTGTTGATGAATCTATGCTTACTGGTGAAAGTATTCCAGTAGAAAAAAACATTGGAGATACAGTAACAGGAGCAAGTATAAATAAGAATGGCTCTATTAAATACAAGGCAACAAAAGTTGGTAAAGACACAGCTTTAGCTCAAATAATAAAACTAGTAGAGGATGCTCAAGGCTCTAAGGCACCTATTGCAAAACTTGCCGATGTCATATCAGGATATTTTGTTCCTATAGTTATTGTATTAGCAATAGTATCTGGGTTAGCATGGTACTTCATAGGTGGTGAATCAGCAACATTTGCATTGACAATATTTATAGCAGTATTGGTTATTGCTTGTCCATGTGCACTAGGTTTAGCAACCCCGACAGCTATTATGGTAGGTACTGGTAAAGGCGCTGAAAATGGAGTGCTAATTAAAAGTGGTACAGCACTAGAAACAGCACATCAGATTCAAACCGTAGTATTTGACAAAACAGGTACTATTACAGAGGGTAAACCTATGGTTACAGATGTAGTTACTATAGCAGGATTGTCAGAAGAGAGATTATTGCAGATAACTGCATCAGCAGAAAAAGGATCAGAGCATCCACTTGGTGAAGCTATTGTTAAAGGTGCTGAGGATAAAGGTTTAGAATTTATGGATGTAGATTCCTTTATTGCTATACCTGGACATGGAATTGAAGTTACCATCCAAGGAAAAAATATTTTAGCTGGTAATAGAAAACTAATGGTAGACAGAAACATTTCACTAGAAGACCTAGAAGGAGCTTCTGATAGGTTAGCAGAAGAAGGAAAGACACCTATGTATGTAGCAATGGACAATAAAATTGCAGGTATAATCGCTGTTGCAGATACAGTTAAAGAAAACAGCAAGACAGCAATCGAATCACTTCATAAAATGAACATTCAAGTAGCTATGATCACAGGAGATAACAGAAGAACTGCAGAAGCAATAGCAAAGCAAGTAGGTATTGATATAGTCCTTGCAGAGGTTTTACCAGAGGATAAGGCAAATGAAGTGAAAAAACTTCAAGCAGAGGGTAAAAAGGTAGCTATGGTTGGGGATGGCATTAATGATGCTCCAGCCTTAGCACAGGCAGATATTGGTATAGCAATAGGCTCTGGTACAGATGTAGCTATGGAATCAGCAGACATAGTACTAATGAGAAGTGATTTAATGGATGTACCTATTGCAATACAATTAAGCAAGAGCACAATAAGAAATATCAAGCAAAACCTATTTTGGGCATTCGGATATAATACACTAGGAATACCTATAGCAATGGGAGTTCTTTACCTATTTGGTGGACCACTATTAAATCCAATGTTTGCAGGAGCAGCCATGAGTTTAAGCTCAGTTTCAGTAGTATCAAATGCTTTAAGACTAAAAAACTTCAAGCCTGTAAGGTAGTTATTATCTGCAGTAGCAGATTTACTATAAAAACTATAAGAGGAGAGAAAAAGAGATGAAAAAGAAAATACTAATAGAGGGCATGACTTGTAATAACTGCCTACGTCATGTAACAGAAGCTTTAAGTGAGTTAACTGGAGTTTCAGATGTAAACGTAAAATTAGATGAAAAACATGCATTAGCAAATATTGAAGACAGTGTTAAGGATGAAGTTATTAAAGCTGCTTTAGAAGAAGCAGGATATGATGTAGTAGGTATAGAAGTAGTTTAAAAACAAGGTAAAAACACTTGACTACAGGAGCTCGACTCGAGTTTCTGTGGTTTTTTTATCAGCAATAGCAAGCTTCTACTTATGCAAAACTAACTTCCCTAAAAATAATTACTTCACATGAATCATCACCCTATAGTAAATAAAATAGTAATAAGAGCATTAATAAAAAAATAGTATTATGTATGACTATTTTTTTACGGGTTAAGGGGTGTCTAGTTAATGAAGTTAATAATTATAAGAAAAGAAGTTTTATTAGTTTTACCTTTACTCATACTAGGGTTATTTCTTGCATTCATAGAAAAAAACGATTCAGTACCTACAATGTACTTGCCTGTCACTGATAAAGTAATAGCTGTAGATGCAGGACACGGAGGAATTGATCCTGGTGCAATAGGTAAGCAAGGGGTCAAAGAAGATATAGTAAATCTTCAAATAGCATTGAAGCTAAGAAAGTTAATAGAAGAAAACGGTGGAGTAGTCATACTGACAAGAAATGACGGAGAAGGTTTATATACTGAGGAATCAAGAACTATAAGAGATAAGAAAAATGAAGATCTTAGAAATAGAAGAATAGAAGTGAACAAGAGTGAGGCAGATATACTATTATCAATACACTTAAATAGTTTTACACAGTCTCAATACTATGGAGCACAGACCTTTTATAAAGAAGGATGTGAAGAAAGTAAGAATTTAGCTTTTATAATTCAAGAAGAGCTGAAGAATGTATTAGATAAAAACAACCAAAGAGTACCCCAGTCAAGGGATAGTATTTATTTGATTAGAGAGTCAACAGCTCCAGCAATATTAATCGAATGTGGATTTTTATCTAATCCTCAGGAAGAAATAAAATTGAATGACTCTAAGTATCAGGAGAAGATAGCCTGGGCAATTTATATTGGTGTCATAAGATATTTTAATGAATATGACAAATGAATTTAATAATAAATGACAAAAACCTATGTCAATAGATAATGAATATCATAATTTACTGTGACAAAAATATGTTAATAATAATTTGTGGATAACTTTAATAACTGTGGAGAACCAAATATTATGTAAAGTAAGTCTTGGTTTTGTATTTAAATTAGTAACTATCTTGTTTACATAAGTTATCCACCGCAGATTGTGGATAATGTGGATAAAGTGGATAGAAAATTGAGAATCTATATCAAATGAAATAGCTAGGAAATAAGTACTAGTTATTTTAGGTATTTAGAAGCAAGTATTTCTATGATTTTTTTGTAGAAATTAGACTTTCAATAGCTAGAAAGATATAATAAAATATAACTATGCACTTGTAGTAATAAGTGCGAGATTTGAACAAAAACCCTATATAAGGTGGTTGATAAAGAGATGAAAAAGAAGCCTATTATAATAGGAGCCATTATTTCCTTAATATTATTTATAGTATTCATTTTACTTGCTACAAAGATATCCACAGCAGATGGAGGAATCTATTTTGATTTAAAAATTATATCCACAATTCATGAAAATATAAACCCAGCAATAAAGAATTTTATGATAGTAATTAGCTTCATAGGATCAGCTAAATTTTACTACATTATATCTCCATTCTTAATATTCTATTTAGTAAGGAAAAAACATTGGTTAGAACTTTCTGCTTTAGTAATATCCATACTTGGTAGTGTTTTATTAAATGATTTGTTAAAATTAATCTTTGCCAGGGTTAGGCCCCTTGAATTCTTTTTAGTAGAACAAGGTGGTTTTAGCTTTCCTAGTGGACATTCAATGAATACTCTAAGTTTTTATGGGATGGCCGCATATCTTTTTTTGAGGAATAAGAGATTAGATTCGAGAAAGGCACTTATATGGATAATTACCATTGTTTTTATAGGACTTATGGGTTTTAGTAGAATTTATCTAGGAGTCCATTGGCCTACAGACATAATAGGCGGTTTCAGTGCAGGCTTTATTTGGTTATATATATGCATATTAGGGGTTGAAGCTGTAAATTATAGAAATTATAAAAAAAGTTATAAGAGCTACTAATTGTATCAATTAGTAGCTCTTATAACTTATCAGACTTCTATATTTTTTTCAGCTAATTTTGCATCTATAAATCTCTGTATCATTGTCCTAAGAACAGCTGTAATTGGCACAGCCAAAAGCATTCCCATTACACCGCCTATTCCTCCACCTATAGTTACAGAAGTAATTATCCAGAATGGACGTAGCCCTACATGCATCCCAAGTATTTTTGGTCCTAAATATAGTCCATCAAATTGTTGCAGCAGGAACATAAATATTAGTACCCATAGAGCTTTTATTGGGCTATAAAACAAAGTAATGACAGTAGCAGGTATCATACCAATAAAAGGTCCAAAATAAGGAATCATATTAGATATACCCACTATAGTACTTAATATCAAGGCATATGGCGTTCTTAGCATAGACAATCCTATAAAGCACAGCACGCCTATTATAGCTGAATCAATCATTTTTCCAATTAAGAAACTGGAAAACTGCATATTACATTCACGACCTATGGCAATAATTTTTTTTGCTCTTTCAGGTTTGAACATAGCATACATCAATGCCTTAGATTGCTTTTTAAATATTTCTTTATCCATAAGCATGTAGACAGATATAATCAGTCCTATAACAAAGTTAATTAATATATTTGTTATAGCAGATGTAATATTAATTAGCTGAGCTATGCTTTTATTTAACACTGGATTTAAGGAAGTAGTTATTTGATTAATTACATTTGATAGATTTTCATTAAGATAATCTGTTACTCCAAATCTATCTAGAATACCAAAGTTGAGTGTATGAGTATTTATGTAATTCTCAGTCGCCTCCACATATTTGGGGATTTCCTTATAGATATTTCTCAAACCAATTCCAATTTTAGGTGCAAAGATAGTTATTATTAATGTTATGAAGAAAATTAGTATGGCATAAACAATCAATATATTCCATATTCTTTTTAGCTTAAACTTCTCTTCAATCCTACACATCAAAGGATTTAACAGATAAGCTATGGAAAAGGCCCAGATAAAAGGTTGAAGTAAGGCAATTATTGGCGAAAAGGAGCCTGGAACAGTAATGAATTTAAAGGCTAGTATGGATATAATAATAATAGGCAATAAATGCAGATATCCTTTTTTTCTTTTAATATTAATCCACCCCCTATATAGAGATTAATTTACTATATTATAGCATAAAGTGGGAGGGTGGGATATAATAAAAATATAATTGACTTTATGGTGATTTAACTGGTTTGGGAGGTAAGAGAATGGAAATTCAATTAAAACCATATAAGAAGGACTTTATGTATGCATATTCGATAGGAGTATTTCCAACATTAGAACTACTAAAGTTTAAGAAGGAAGAAGTTTTCATGGTCCTACTAAGTTCTGCTGGTCAGGAGAATGAAGGGGTTAAAAAGATAATAGATATATGCAATGAAAATAATATTGAAATTCAAATAAATGATAAAGCAATAAATAGAATATCGAAAAAAGAAAATTCCTATGCAATAGGAGTATTTAGTAAATATGAGCAAAAGCTAGATATACAAGACAACCATGTTGTATTAGTAAACCCTAGCGATATGGGAAACCTAGGGACTATTATTAGAACCATTCTAGGATTTGGAATTAAAAACTTGGCCATAATTAGGCCTGGAGTTGATATTTTTGACCCTAAGGTCATAAGAGCGTCTATGGGAGCAACGTTTAGGCTTTCATTCAAATACTTTGAAGATTTTAATAGCTATCACACTAGATATAATCATGATATATATACCTTTATGCTGAATGCAAAGCATAGTCTTCCTGATATTAAGGTGGATACTAATAGACCATTTTCATTAGTATTTGGAAATGAGGGTAGTGGGCTGGGAGATGAATTCAAGGATATAGGTACAAGCATAATAATACCCCACAGTAATGAAATAGATTCATTAAATCTTTCCATTGCTGTGGGGATAGCGGCTTATGAGTTTAGGAAATAACTATTCTACAAGTCGTATGGCTCCTCTAAACCTTCTTCTCCAGTGGCGTTCAAGCTTGCTAATTAGCAAGCCACTTTTAGGAGACATATGGACAAACTCTCTATCATTTATCATAACACCCGCGTGGGTAATTACATCATGACTAATTACAAAATAGGCTAAATCAAGGGGCTGCAGCTGATCTATATTAATATTTCTGCAGTCTAAACTTTTTATGCCATTAATATATCTTTCAGGGTCTGCCCTATACCACTCTTCTTCTATTGGCTTTCCATCATCGCTGGGAATATCTATACCAAAATCCTGATAAAAAAGCTTTATAAATCCAAGACAATCAATGCCTTCCTCTAAATTTCTTCCATTACGCAAAAACTTAGCATACCTATATTTTTTAATGCCTTCTCTAATTTTTTCTTGGATAATTTCACTCATATAATATATCCCTCCAAAGTATGTATGAAATGCAAAAGTGATATCATTACATATTATGAGATAGAATTAGAAATGGTGAATAGATAATAATAAAAAACAAATATTTAAAAAATCTATAATTCGTATGATGATTATAGATAAGTTCTATTGTTAAAATCATAACAGGATTTATATAATTATATATGGTAGAAATAAATAAGAATGGAGTGATAGCATGAAGAGCGCAAAATGGAAGATAATTGGCTCAGGAGCAGTGCTAGGAATATTAGCAGCACTATTAGTGAAGTTTGGCAACCCAGTTAATATGGGAATATGTGTTGCTTGCTTCTACAGAGACATTGCAGGGGCCTTAGGTCTTCATAGAGCAGGAGTAGTACAGTATATAAGACCTGAAATAATAGGATTCATACTTGGTGCTTTCATATTTGCCAAGGCAAAGGGGGAATTTAAGGCGAGAGGTGGTTCTTCGCCAATTTTACGTTTTGTATTTGGATTTTTTATGATGGTGGGAGCATTAGTATTTCTAGGTTGCCCACTTAGAATGATTTTGAGACTTGCAAATGGTGACTTAAATGCACTATTGGGCTTAGCAGGTTACATAGTTGGTATTTTAGTAGGAATACAATTCTTAAAGAAAGGCTTTACTTTAGGAAAGAGTACAAAACAACCTACAGCATCAGGCTATATTATGCCGGCAATAGCTGCAGTATTGTTGATTTTATTAGTAGTAGCTCCTGCATTTATATTCTTTAGTGCAGAAGGACCTGGCGCTAAAACAGCACCTATTCTAATGTCTCTAGGAGCGGGACTTATAGTTGGATTAATGCTTCAAAGAACTAGACTTTGTACAGCAGGTGGATTTAGAGACGCATTTTTAATAAAGGATTTTCATTTTCTATGGGGAATCATAGGAGTATTTGTATTTGCACTTATAGGTAATTTAGTCTTTAATCCCGCTTCATTCAAAATTGGTTTTGTAGACCAGCCAATAGCACATGCTGACCATGTGTGGAACTTCTTAGGTATGGCTTTGGTAGGTGTTACAGCAGTATTACTTGGAGGTTGCCCATTAAGACAAACAATACTAGCAGGAGAAGGAGATACAGATGCAGCTGTTACAATATTAGGATTAATAGTAGGAGCGGCATTTTGTCACAATTTTGGTTTAGCATCTAGCGGAGCTGGAACTACAACAAATGGAAGAATCGCTGTAATAGTTGGATTTGTAGTAGTTATTGCAATTGCAGTATCAGTAGTTGTAAGTTCAAAAAAGAAGAAAGTGGCTTCAAAAGAAGGGGGTCTATAAAATGGCTAATGTAATTGATGCTAGAGGAAGATCTTGTCCTGAGCCAGTTATCATGACTAAAAATGCTATAGATCATGGATACGAAAATATAGAAGTGTTAGTAGATGCACAAGTGGCTGTTGAAAACATAAAAAGATTTGCTACAAGTCAAGGATATACTGTAAATGTTGAAGAAAACGATGAAGAGTTTACTCTAAATATAAGAAAATAGGTGAAGTAGTGGAGTATTATTGTATAGTTACATTTCATACTACAAATCATGCTCTTACCTTTGAAAAGGTAATGAGGAAATGTGAAGTAGATGTGAAGTTAATGCCTGTGCCTAGGCAGGTGAGTTCAAGCTGTGGAACAGCTGCACAATTTCCATGTGAGCTAAGAGACGAAATTGTTAAGACGTGCTTGGCACAGCACATCGACATAGACGAAATTCATAAAATAGAAGTAAAACATAGCAGTGGAATATTGTCAAAGCTATTTAATAAATAACTAATATAAGAGTAAAACATATAAAAATGGATATGTATTGTATACATATCCATTTTTTTATTGTCCTTTTGACTCAAGATACTCATCATAGGTCATCATTTTATCAATCAAGCCAGTTGGAGTTATTTCAATGATTCTGTTAGCTATAGTCTGTATAAACTGATGGTCATGAGAAGTAAATAGTATGTTGCTCTTGTAGTCCCTGAGACCATTATTCACTGCTGTAATAGATTCTAGGTCTAAATGGTTAGTAGGTTGGTCTAGAAGTAGAACATTGGCAGTACTTAGCATCATTTTAGAAAGCATACATCTTACTTTCTCACCACCTGAAAGTACCTTTGCATTTTTTAGAGCTTCTTCGCCAGAGAACAACATTCTACCTAAAAAACCTCTTAAATAGCTTTCGGATTTTTCCTCAGAGAATTGGCGCATCCAATCTACAAGGTTTAAATCCACATCATTAAAGAACTCTGAGTTATCATTAGGAAAATAACCAGTAGTTATAGTTACTCCCCATTTAATATCTCCACTGTCAGGCTCTATTTCACCCATTAGTATCTTAAATAATGTTGTAATAGCTATTTCGTTTTCCCCTACAAAAGCTATTTTATCACCTTTGTTTACTGTAAAGCGTATATCATCAAGGACTTTTACTCCATCTATGGTTTTTGACAATCCTTCTACAGACAATATATTATTACCTACTTCTCTTTCAGGTTTAAAGCCTACATAGGGATATCTTCTATTAGAAGGCTGTATATCATCTATTGATATTTTTTCAAGAAGCTTCTTACGAGAGGTTGCTTGTTTAGATTTAGAAGCATTTGCACTAAATCTAGCAATAAATTCTTGAAGGTCTTTGATTTTTTCTTCCTTCTTCTTATTTTGATCCTTCATCATTTGAAGGGCTAATTGACTTGATTCATACCAAAAGTCATAGTTACCTACAAAAAGCTTTATCTTTCCAAAGTCTATATCCGCCATATGAGTACATACTTTATTAAGGAAATATCTATCATGAGATACTACTATAACAGTACCTTCAAATTCAATTAAAAACTCCTCAAGCCATGCGATTGCTTTAATATCTAAATGGTTAGTAGGCTCATCAAGTATCAAGATACCAGGCTTGCCAAACAGCGCCTGAGCAAGAAGCACCTTAATTTTTTCGTTTCCTGAGAGTTCCTTTATTCTTTTATTATGGATTTCTGTACCTATGCCTAGACCTTGAAGTAGAGAGGAGGCTTCAGATTCTGCTTCCCAGCCATCTAGTTCTGCGAATTCACACTCAAGTTCAGATGCCTTAATACCATCTTCATCTGTAAAATCTGTTTTAGCATATAAAGCATCCTTTTCCTTCATAATTTCATACAATCTTGCATTACCCATGATGACTGTTTCTAATACTGGGTGCTCATCATATTGGAAATGGTCCTGCTTTAGCACTGACATACGAGCATTAGAAGATATACTAACTTCTCCAGTAGTTGATTCTATCTCACTTGATAATATCTTTAAGAAAGTACTTTTTCCCGCACCATTTGCTCCAATAACTCCATAGCAATTTCCGGGAGTGAACTTTATATTTACATCTGAAAATAGCTTACGCCCTCCAAATTGTAAGCTTAAATTTGTTACTGTTATCATTTAACAACCCTCTTTCACTAAATTAACAATCCTCGTGATATTGTATCATAAAACCATATAATATAGAAGGTTTAAAATAAACCATGAAAAACCAAAACAAGCCTTCATATCTAAGGCTTGTTTTAGGGAAAGCTTATCTTGAATAAATTATGTAATAGTCCTTTTGCAATTAATAATGATAAATCTACTAATATGGTAATGGTAATGGTAGTGGTAGTGGAGTATTTATAAGGGATTCTTCTCTGATTGGTGGTGGATGAACTTCGCCAAATGCTATGTTACCTATGCCTGTTAGAATAGTTAAAGTTAGTATTAGAGCTAGTATTTTCTTTTTCATTAGCTATACCTCCTTTTTATTTAATAAATCCTCTATGAATTTCTCTGCTTCTTTGTTGTTATTCTGTTTTAAGAAATAAAGTAGCAGTTTGAGTACTAGTGTAGATTCTTCATTTAATTTAATGTCCTTAGTTTCATCTTCTAAGGTCTTTAATAAGTTAGTTAGCTTATCAAGGTAGTTGGCTTCAATATATAGTTCCATTAAGCTGGAAAGGTACTTATTATAGAAGTTATGGTTACCACTTTCGTCTGATAAAGCTAAAGCAACATTTAAATATTCTTCGCAGTCATCATATCTTTTTAAATATAGTAAAACATTAGAAATTTCAAAATAAATTTCCGTTATGTAGAAGGAATCTTCATTTACATAAGGCAGCTTAATCATGACTTTATCAAGATATTTTATTACGCTTTCCCTATCATCTTTTTTTATGTATATCAAAATTATATTGACATAGGTAGCGCAAATTTCATCAAGATTTTTTTCTTCATTTAAAAAATCCAATATTTTATTGTAGCATTGTAATGCACTAGTATAATCATCAAATTTAGAAAAACAAATACCTTCTAACATATAAACATTTTTTAAGTTTTTATAATCAGTTTTGTCAAAAAAGTTTTTTGCTTTACTTAAAGATTTAAGACATTCGTCAATTTCGTCTAGTCTTTTACGAGCCAAAGCTATATTATAATAAAAGATACCTTTTGACTTAGTAGATATATCATCTTGACTAATTAACATATAGTTGCATAAATTGATAGCCTCTTCATTTTTACCTGTAATAATACAGTTATAAACTAGCTTTAGGGATAGCTTGTACCGTCCTTTCATATTAGGATAATCATAGGAAGATTCTAGAGCTTTGAAATAATAATAATATTCTTTATTTAAGTTATTAGCTAGATAAAATATATCTCCTACTAATTCGTATATTCTTACTTTTTTATCTACTATATCCCATTGATTCATGAAAGCTTCAATATCGTTTAACTTTTCTGTTTCAATGCAATAATTTTTATTTATTAACATGGCTTCTAATTCAGCTATATACTTGTTAGACTTTATTCTAACGTCGTATCTTTCGGGGTTAAGCAAGTCCTCTGTCTTGATAAAAATATTACGATTTTTTTCATCCATAAGCTTATTAATATTTTTAGCCATTATGTTAGCTGCAGTATCATATAGGACAGCTTTGTCATTTTCAATGAGGCTAATTAGGTTTCTAGTAATGTCGTCACCAGCAACTTCATGTTGCCTTAATCCTAAATCTTTTCTGATTCTTTTCAGATTCTCGCCTACGGTTATCTTTATCCCTACATTCATATAATCAGCCCTTTGTATTAAATATATTTGTCTATTATTAATCTATCATAAAGACGGCAAAAAGTAAAGGAGTTTACTTTTATTAATTTATGGTTTATAATATATAGGAGGTAAATTCATTTACATAATGAGATAGGAGGATGCATATGAAGTCAGTAATAAATAAATGCCATAAAAAGTCTAAAGGAATAGCAGAAGAGAAAGAGATAATTGCAAGATATAAGCTTTGCGAAATATGCAGAGAGACTGGTTGCGAGGCTTTTGAAAATAGAGATAGCACAAGTAAAGCATCAATAGAGTCCCATAAAAAAAAGCAGGAAGTCATATATCCTGCAATTAATCAAATCAATTTAGATAAATTTTTGTACTGATTTTTTGCCATAAGGAAAATATCTAAAATTTGAGATCCATTTCTTTTAGCTTTCTGTAGAGAGTCATTCTCGGTATTCCTAATACTCTTGCTGTCTCAGCTTTGTTATCATTGCATTTTGCTAGGGTATCTAAAATGATTTTCTTTTCAATTTCAGCAAGAACGTCATTTAATGAACCTTTCTCTAATTCATAGCAATTATCACTTATATTATTTTCATTTGCATTTATTTCTTCAATGACGTATTCAGGAATATCGCTTCTGTCCACTATTTCTCCCTTTGTATTTACTGTGATACGCTCTACAATATTCTTTAATTCTCTAATGTTTCCAGGCCATGAATAACTCTTAAGAATATCTATAATATTGCTAGGAAACTTTTTGTAGATTCCAAAGTTTTGATACATAGAAGTAACAAAATGATTGATCAGTAGAGGAATATCGTCTCTTCTATCTTTTAGGCTGGGAACATTAAGGTTAAGAACATTAAGTCTGTAAAACAAATCTTGTCTAAATCGGCTTTCTTTTATTTTATCCTCAAGACGAGAATTAGTAGCAGCTATAACTCTAATATCAAGCTGAATTATTTCATTGCTTCCAATTTTCTCAATTTCTTTTTCTTGCAATATCCTAAGCAGCTTAGCCTGTAAACCAAGAGGGAAGTCCCCAATCTCATCTAAAAAGATAGTCCCTCCATTTGCCAGCTCAAACTTGCCTAACTTTCCTGTAGCCTGTGCACCGGTAAAGGCACCTTTTTCATATCCAAATAGTTCTGATTCTATTAAGGATTCAGGAATAGCAGCACAGTTTACCCTAACGAATGGACCATCTTTTCTATTACTTGAATCATGGATAGAATGGGCAAATAACTCCTTACCTACACCGCTTTCTCCTGTAATAAGTATGGGAAAGTCATTAGTAGCGTAAACTTTAGCCTGGTCTTTACATTTTTCACCTAAATGCGTTTGGGTTAATATATCATCAAAGGTGTATCTAGTCTTATATACATCAGCAATTTTATTAGTTTTATTTACCTTAAGTTTTTTTAGTAAATTATTGTGTTCTGAGACTTCATAAAGATAATTTAAGTCTTCTATTAAAATAATCCCTGCCCCACCAATTATAGTGTCCTTATAAAACAAAGGAATTCTATGAACTATAGCTTCACGGCCAGTATGAAACCTGTGTTTTTGGCCGACCTCTGCATGACCAGTTTTAACAACTATAGGTAATCTAACAGAAGGGTCAACTTCAGATAGATGCTTACCAATAACATCGTCCAGATCACTATTAAGAAAATCTAAAAAGGCCTGATTCATTATAATAACCTTGCCATCTGTATCTATAAAATTTATAGGTATAGGTAATTGATTAAAAAGCAAAGAAGTCATAGAGACAAAAATTTCTCTAATTTCATCTGGATTTATAGAGGCTTCAAGAAACTTATTCAAAGAGATCTCCACCTTTCATAATTACACTTTGTTTCTGGTCTTAGTTAATTTTAATTTAGCATATTGCTTAATCTAAGTCAATGAAAAGGAAGAAACATTGCAACAATTTGTTACATGTAACAAATTGTTGCAATGTTTTTTTTACAGGACAAATAAGAATTAGGGTCGGGTTAACTAATAAATAAGTAACAAAAAGTTACATGCATAAATAATAATTTAACAAGCTAATAGTATATAACATTGAAAAATAGACCTATTAATAATATTTAGATATTGGCATGACAATTGCTATACATATCAGTGTTATATAACAGATAGAAATACAAGCCAATGTAAGAGATAAAGATACTGATGATTACAGAAAGGATGTATATAATGGGTGAAACATTAATTAAAACCGAAAAACTAGGCATAAGTTTCGGAGCCCATAAAGCAGTATACAATGTGGATCTCGAGTTAGAGAAAAACGTGTTTACTACCATCCTCGGTCCAAATGGTGCAGGTAAGACCACATTATTCAATTTAATAAGTGGTCTACTAAAACCAACTGATGGGAAGATATATTTTAAAGGGACAGACATAACCAGTCTGTCCCCCATTGACCGAGTGAAAATGGGTATGGGAAGATCGTTTCAATTGACAAATGTATTCCCTAGTCTAACAGCTTATGAAAATGTTAGGTTATCGGTACAAGCGCATGAAAATATTGGATATAAAATATTTACTGATCATAGAAAATTCAAGAAAATAAATGAAAAAACAGAAGAAATATTAGAAAATGTTTTATTAAAAGACAAAATGGATTTTAAAGCAAGTGAGCTAAGTCATGGAGAGCAAAGAAAACTAGAGCTTGGTATGGTTTTAGCACTTGAACCAGAGGCACTATTACTAGACGAACCAACTGCAGGTATGGCAATAGAAGAAGTGCCAACCATGATAGACATACTACAAAAAACAAAAAAGCAAGGAACCACAATAATATTAATTGAGCACAAAATGGATATGGTAAAAACTCTATCAGACAAACTAATAATCATAGTTAATGGTATGAAGCTAATAGAGGGAGACCCAGAAACTGTTTCAAAAGACCCTGAAGTACTAAAAGCATATCTGGGAGGAGGGGTTCTAAATGAAATCAATACTTAAAGCAGAAAACTTGGTATCCTACATTGGCCTGTACACGATACTACAAGGAGTAGACGTAGAAGTCAATAAAGGCGAAGCCATAGCCATATTAGGAAGAAACGGAGCAGGAAAAACCACCTTCCTTAAAACCATTATGGGCTTAGTAAACACAAGAAGTGGCTCAATAGAATTAGAAGGCGAATCCCTAGTAGGTATGCCAGCATATAATATAGCCAAAAAAGGGATAGGCTATGTTCCAGAAGACTATGGAGTATTTGACGAACTGACAATAGAAGAAAACCTAAGACTAGCAGTAAGAAAAGAAACCCCAGATGGAGAAGACAGAATCGCAAAAGTATTCGATTTATTTCCAGACCTAAAAATTGCATACAAGAGATTAGCAAAAACTCTTAGCGGTGGACAAAGACAAATGCTATCCATATCCAGATCATTAGTAAACGACAACAAAATAATACTAATAGACGAACCAAGTAAAGGCCTAGCACCAGTAGTAATAGAAAGCCTTGGCCTAGCACTTAGAGAAATCAGTAAAGAAAGTACAATCTTATTAGTAGAGCAGAACTTTTCATTAGCCTGCGCAGTAGCATCTAGATATTATATTATCGACGAAGGAAAAACAGTATTAAATGGAACAATAAAGGATTTACTCAAGGATAAAGAACTACAAGCAAAGCACCTTGGTATTTAGAGGGAGAGGATACTATGGACATTTTCTTAACACTTGTAATAAATGGTTTATCAGAAGGCGCATTAATATTCCTGATGGCATCAGGACTATCAATTATTTGCGGTCTAATGGGAGTAGTAAATTTCTCACATGGAGCCCTATTCGTATGGGGTGGATATACCTTTGTATGGATTTATAGAATGACAAATAGTTTTGTATTAGGAATTTTAGCAGCTGTTATATCCGTATTTATATTGGGAATAATATTTGAAAAGTTTTTTGTTAATAAGGTATACGGAAATGCACCAGCACAAATATTAATTACCCTAGGACTACAAATAGTATTTACAGACCTAGTACGTCTACTTTGGGGAGCAACACCAATAGCAGTAGGCAGACCAGCCTATCTAGCAGGAACAACCATAATAGCAGGAGTAACAATAGTTCACTACAGAGTATTCCTAATAGTAGTAGGCTTACTAGTAGCCTTAATAGTAGGTTACATACTAAGTCACAGCAAAACCGGAATGATAATAAGAGCAGGAGTACAAAGACCAGACATGGTACAGGCATTGGGAATTAATATAAAATTATACTTTACAATAGTATTTGCAGCAGGGGCAGCATTAGCAGGACTAGGAGGAGCACTTTATGCACCACTAGTAGGAAACGTAGTATCAACAGCAGGAGCCTACAATCAAATACTAGCCTTTATAGTAGTAGTAATAGGAGGACTAGGCAACTTTGTAGGAACAGCAAAAGGATGTATATTCTTAGGAATAATGGGAGCATTCGTAGCATGGTTTGCACCATCATTAGCAGTAGTAGCAAACGTAGGACTAATGGCAATAGTACTAGCATTTAAACCAGAAGGTCTATTTGGAACGGCGGTGAAGAAATGAAAATATTAGGAAGAGACATGAATAAGAAAAAAGCCATATCACTATTAGTACTATTTGTAATATTATTAATAGTTCCTAAATTTTCTTCATATACAACACTAAGTCTATTTACAAGAATATTTATACTATCAGTATATGCAATGAGCTATGACATCTTAAGAGGATATACAGGCTTCATAAACCTGGGCCATGCCATATTCTTTGGAGGCGGAGCCTACATAGGAGGAATACTATTTAAACAAATAAAGCCAAGCATGCCAGTATTCATCCTAGCCATACTAGTGACAATACTATACTCATCAATAGGAGCATATCTAATGGGAAAAATATCCCTAAGAAAAGGTGGAAGTGTGCTAACAGCCACAATGATAACCTTAGCCCTAGGAGAAATAGTAAGAAACACAGCAGAAAAATGGAGAAGCGTAACAAATGGCTCAGATGGACTAACATTCAACATTCCAGAATTTTTTCAAGATAGATACTTGTATTACTATATTGCATTATTTTTCCTAATAATAATGGCAATAATTTTGAAAAAATTTATTATGTCACCATCAGGAAGAGTACTATTAGCAATACGTGAAAACGAACAAAGAGCAGAATTTTTAGGATTTGATACAGAGAAGTTTAAGCTTATATCATTGCAAGTAGCAGGAATAGCTGGGGGACTTTCAGGAATAATATTTGGAATATTTAACAGATTTGCCAACACAGAGCTATTAAGCACAAACCAAACCATAAACGCCTTGTTATACACATTAGTAGGAGGCACAGGAACACTATATGGAGGTATAGTAGGAACAACCATAGTAACACTATTCCAAAACTTCCTATTAAACCTACGTAGCATACATCCAATATTCGAAAGATGGTTAATATTCTCAGGAGCATTGTATGTAGCAGTAGTATTATTTATGCCAAAGGGCATAGTTGGATTATGGTTACACTATTTTCAAAATAGGGCTAAGAAGGTAAAGGAAGCATTAAAAATGGAAAGTAACCCTAGTGAATAGGAGAGAATAGCATGAGACCAGTAGGCTTGTGACTATTAAAATAATTTTACTAAATCAATGAGTTATAGGATAGCATGAGACTCTAACAGCTTGTGACTATTTAAAGACTCACATAATTAAATCATAAGGAGGTAACAACATGAAAAAAGATTTTAGAGCAGGTATAGTAGATTACTCAGTATATCTGCCAGAGCAAACAATAACTGCAGAGGAATTATCAGAGCTGGTAAATATTCCTCCGCACATACTTAGAGAAAAGATGGGCATCAATAGAAAGCATGTGGGAGGTCCAGAAGACCATCCAGCTATGATGGCTACCAAAGCAGCAAAGGATCTATTACAAAAAATAAACTTTGACCCAAAAGATATAGACATGCTTATTTACTCAGGAGAAACATACTGTGAATATGTGTGCTGGACAGCATCCATAAAAATTCAAAATGAAATAGGAGCAGATAATGCATTTGCATGGGATATGGGTTTAAGATGTGCAGCAACTCCACTGGCTTTAAAGATAGCAAGAGATATGATGTATGCAAACGAAAACATGAAGAATGTACTTATTGTCGGAGGAAATGTAAACGCTTACCTAGTTGACTATAAAGATCCAACTCAATCATTTATGTTTGATATGTCACCAGGAGCTTTTGCACTACTTTTAAGAAGTGGACATGATGAGAATGAACTCCTAGGTACAGGAATAATAACTGACCATGTATTCTGTGATGATGTATATAGAAAATATGGAGGTTCACTACATCCAGTAACAGAAGAAATTGGAAGTGATCCTGAAATGCTTAGAAGAGCAAATCTATTAGTAGTACCAGATGGAGCAGGCATGAAGAAAAGATTAGGAGAGAAATCTCTTCCAGACTTTACTGGTGCAGTAAAACTAGCATTAAAGGACGCAGAATTAGAAGAGAAAGATATAGACTTTATTGCTATTAATCATATTAATCCAAAGGGACACTATGGAATAATGGACATGCTAGGCATAGACAGAGAAAAAACAGTATATCTATCAGACGATGGTCACTGTGGCCATGCAGATCAATTGCTAGCACTAGACTACGGGAGAGAACAAGGGAAAGTAAAAGATGGCGATATATGTGCACTATTAGGTGCTGGTACAGGATATGCATTTGCTTGCTCCATAGTTAGATGGGGAAAAGTAAAATAGTCAGGAGGGACAATATATGCAGGAGATCTATAGAAATAAAACTAGAACTATAAAAGAAGCTTTAAATATGATTAAATCTAATGACTTTATCATCACACCCTTAGGGGCTAGTGAGCCTAGCGATTTATTAAATGAGCTACATACCATTAAATATAATGGTGTAAGAGGCTGTCATCTTACAAATTGTTTGCCTATGGGTAACTATGAATTTGTAAGTAATCCAGAATATAAAGACACTATATTTGTAAATGGATGGTTTTATTCACCAACAATGAGAAAAGCACAAGTCAATGGGAATGCAAGCCATGCACCACAGCACCTCCATTCTGCATATAGTAAAAGAAAGTATGCATTAGATGGCAGGAGACTGGTTTTATTAGCTAGCTGCTCACCAATGGACAAGCATGGCAACCTAAGTCTTTCACTTGGATGCACATATGAAAGGAATGTAATAGAAGACGGAGCAATAGTCATAGTTGAAGTAAACCCCAATCTTCCAAGAACCTTTGGAGATACGACAATACATATCAGTGATATAGATGCATTAGTAGAAGTAGATCATCCAATAGTGGCCCTACCAGATCTACCTTTTTCTGATAAGGACATAACCATCGGTGGACTAATAGCAGATTTAGTAGAAGATGGTTCAACAATACAACTTGGAATAGGTGGTATTCCTAATGCATTAGCAGATGCACTTAAAATCAAGAGAAACCTAGGAATACATACAGAAATGTTTACAGATGGAATGATGGAATTAATAAAGTGTGGAGCTGTTAACAACTCTATGAAGACACTTTATCGTCACAAATCTATAGCAACATTTGCACTAGGGTCAAGAAAGCTATACGATTTCTTAGATGATAATCCTTCTGTAGTGTTTAAGGACGGTAAGTGGACAAATGATCCATATATAGTAGGACAAAATCACAAAATGGTTTCTATAAACACAGCTGTAGAGGTAGACTTGTTTGGGCAATGTGCATCAGAGTCCATAGGTCCAGTTCAGATATCAGGTACTGGTGGACAAGCAGATACAGCTATAGGAGCTCAAAATTGTCCAGAAGGCAAATCATTTATTGCACTGTATTCAACAGCCCAAGTAAAGAATGCAGAAGGCGAAAAAGTTACTGTTTCTAAGATTGTGCCTATGTTGAAGCAAGGAAGCATAGTAAGCCTGTCTAGAAATGATGTGGACTATGTGGTTACTGAGTATGGGGTAGCATGGCTTAGAGGAAGGACAATCAGAGAAAGGGTTGAAAGACTAATTAATATTGCTCATCCTGACTTTAGAGATGAACTAAGATTTAATGCTAAAAAGAATATGATTTGGTAGGAGGTGCATAAAGGTAAAAAAGGATTTAGGCTGTTTGTTTTAAGATAAAACAAAAAAACAATTGATTAGGGGGAAATAATTTGAAAAAAAGAGCTGTTTCTTTAATTTTAGTTTTAGTACTTATGTCTTCAATCTTAATAGGTTGTACAGGAAATACAAATGGCACCACACCTGCTGGAGGCAATTCCAATTCTGATTCAACAGGAACCAAAGATCCAGTTATAATTGGGGCACTGACATCTTTGAGTGGAGCACTACAAGACTATGGTGAGCAAAATCAAAGAGGATTTATGCTAGGACTAGAATATGCTACTAATGGAACTATGGAAGTAGCTGGAAGAAAAATTAAAGTTTTATGGGAAGACACTACAAATGTGCCAGATGTAGCAAGAGAAAGAGCATTAAAGTTACTAGATCAAGACAAGGTTGACATTTTAATGGGCTGTGCTTCATCATCAGATGCTGCAGCAATATTGGACCTTGCACAAGAATTCAAGACTCTCTATGTAGTTGAGCCAGCGGCCGCAGACTTTTTAACTGGTCCAAGCTGGAATAGATATATATTCCGTACAGGTAGAAATACAGCACAAGATGCTGCTGCAGTTGCAAACGTAATTGTAAGCAATAAGCCAGGAGCAAAAGTAGCAATATTGGCACCAGACAGCGCATTTGGTCGTTCAGGAGCTGAGCCTGCTGTTGCAGCCTTAGCAGCAAGCGGAGCAGAGCTTATTCATCAAGAGTTTCCACCAACAGATACTACCGACTTTACTCCATATATATTAAGAATTAGAGAAGCTAAACCTGACTATCTATATGTAATATGGGCAGGAGCTAACAATCCTTGGGGTCAATTAATGGAATTGAACCTTGCAAGCTATGGTGTAAATATAATTACAAATGCTCCAGAGATTGCTGCATTAAGATCAATGACTCCAATGGTAGGTATGCAAGGGTTCACAGTATATTATAACAGTGTACCAGACAACCCTATTAATGATTGGTTAGTAGAAAAACATAAAGAAAAACACAATACAGTACCAGATATGTTTACATCAGGTGGTATGGCAGCTGCTATGGCAATAGTTACAGCTTTAGAGAAAACTGGTGGAGATACTGATACTGAAAAGTTAATAGAGACTATGAGAGGAATGGAATTTGACAGCCCTACAGGCAAGAGATACTTTAGAGAAGAAGACCATCAAGCAATCCAACCTTTATTTGAAATAGTACTAACAGAGGTAGATGGAGTAGACCATCCAGTTCCAGAGTTAGTACGTATAATCCCAGCTGATGACGTGGCACCTCCAATGACAGTGCCAGCAGATGCGAAACGTTAGAACAATTTAATTAAAGTTAATCATAAGGACATGACCCCTTATTAGGTTAATAATATATAAGACCCTCTTTTAAACTTTCCTTAGTTTTCTGAAAAAGAGGGTCTTTATATTTTGCTCCTTTTAACTATTACCTTTTTTCTGGCTCATAAGGATCTTCTTCATAGTCAAACTCTGTTTTTTTCATAGTTGATTTATTGGTGAATTCCTTGTATTTATCTTTGTTTTTATTTATTTGCTTCAATTTATCATACTCATCTTCTTCATAATCA
>JBBAFY010000022.1:0-31522 GCA_041655135.1 Tissierellales bacterium | reverse complement strand
TTTATGACCTAACCCGATTGTTTCGGATGCTTTTCCGAAAGAATCGTAGGTAGGTCAAACGCACCAAGCACCAAATTTATGCGAGTGATAGCGAGCAAATAAATTTGTGTAGCTTGACTGCGAAATGACCTAACCTGATTTCCCGAATGCATTTATCGGAAAATGTGTAATTTTATTGTTTTTTTCAAAGGGGGGAAAAGGCAAAATGGGTAGACAAAATGGTATTACTATCGAAGATGCTTTAAAGATGGAGTATATGAAAAACTGCACACTTATTGCAGGGTTTAAAGGAATAAGAAATACAATATCTAAAGTAAACGTTATGGCAGACCCTGATATTTTAAGTTGGGTAGATGAAGGAGAGCTTCTTTTAACAACGGCATATTCTTTCAAGAAAGACAATATAGAAGAACAGAAAAATCTTATTAAGGAATGCGCTAAAAAGAAATTAGCTGGTATAGGTATCAAAATATATCCATATTTAGAGTCTCTTTCAGAAGAAGTAATATATTTAGCCAATGATTTAAATTTTCCTATTATAGACCTATACTATGCCACACCACTATCTGATATAATGACTCCCTTGTTTAATGATATATTCAATAAGCAAGCCTACCTTTTAAAGAAAATAGAAAGAATATATGAACAATTTATGGATGCAATGCTAAAAGGAGCAAATGCAAACCAAATAGTTAAGTTGATAAGTGACAATATAAAAAATCCAGTATATATAAAATTTGAGTACCCAGAAGAAGTAATTAAAGATTTTAATAACCTTGATGATTCAGTGAGAGGTCTTTTATTAGAAAATGTTGATAAATATTTTGCCACCAATTATGGTAGAAAGAAGGAAAACAAATTAGAGGAAAGCAATGAGTTAATTGGAGGGAAATACATAAAAAGAATGATTTACCCTATAGTTGCTAAGGACAGCATATACGGACATATAATGGCTTGGTCTGTAAATACTCCTTTAGGAGGGTATGATTTATCAGTTCTTGAGATAGCATCTACTACTATGGCTCTCGAAATATTGAAAGCCCTATCAGTTAAAGAAGTAGAAAACAGATATAAATCAGAATTTTTTGACGACTTGATTTCCTTAGAGGAAAGAAGGATAGAAAAAGCAATAGAACGCTCTTCATTTTTCAACTTTAATAAAAGAGATAAGTTTGTAAGTATAACTTTGAAAATTAAAAGTAAAGAAGAAGAGAATAATAAATCCAACCCTGCATCTACACAAATCCAGCAATACATTACAAAAATTCACGACTTAATCGAAAGAAATATTATTAAATTTTTAGGGCTTAATGCAATTGTAGTCAGTAAAACCGAAAGAATTCAAATTTTACTATGTTTGAAAAAAGACACTCAGTTTGAACCCCTGTTGGAAGAAATCAACAAAGGCTTTGGAGAAATTATAGATAGGTTTAAGGATTTAGTCTTTCGTATTGGGATTGGAAGGTCATATGAGGGTTTAGAAAGTTTCAACAATAGCTACCTAGATTCAGTTAAAGCCATAAGTACGGGTAAGATACTTAACGATAAAACAATTACTAGTTTTGAAAACCTAGGTATATTCAAAATACTTTGTCAAGATAATATAGAAGGAGAATTAATAAAGTTTTATGAATCTACACTAAAGCCACTAGTTGATTATGATGATAAAAAATCAACTGAGCTTGTGAAGACCCTTAATTCTTATTTTAATAACAATGGGAATTTGAAGAGAATGTCGGAAACGTTGTTTACGCATTACAATACAATCCTATATAGAATTCAAAGAATAAACGAAATAACTAAGATGAGTTTAGATAATCCTAGTGATAGACTAAATTTAGAAATAGCACTCAAAATAAAACAACTTTTAAAGAAGTAAAAATAGCCTATAATCCATAGTTAAGGATTATAGGCTATTTTTTAAGACTTCTATTCTTCTAATAAAGCAACAGCTCTTATTGGAGAACCTGTACCTCCACGTATTCTAAGAGGAAGTCCAAAGTACAAGAAACGCTTATTAACTACCTCGCCTAGGTTACATAGATTTTCAGTATTAGTAATATTATATTCGCCACATACTAAATGTCCAGCAAAAGTCAGATCGTCTGGCGTTTGGTCTATGGCTGGTGAATCTACACCTATATTTACTACTCCTTTTTCCGCTAGCCATTTAGCTGCTTCATAGCTTAAGCCAGTATAATGGTTTTCATATGCTGGAGTTCCATAACTTCTGTCATAAAGACCGGTATACATGAGGAAAATATCGCCATTTTCTATTGTTTGTCCAGATTTAGCAACAGCCCTTTCTAAATCCTTCACTTCTATGTAATCGGGATATCTTATATGAGTTAGGTCTACACAGATTGCGCTACCCCAAAAGCAGTTCATTGGCATTTCAATGATATCTGCTCCCCCTGGTTTAAACTCTAAAACAGCGTCGCTATGAGTTCCGCAGTGCTCGCTCATGAGAATATTTCTAGCATAAAATCCTAAGGTAGGACTTCCTGTAGCTTTTTGACTTTGCTCATGAGTTTGGTTTGTCATAATAAATGTTTTTTGATGAATTCCATACAAAGGCATTCCTTGATAAATGTCTTGAGTTAAATCAACTAATTTTAAACCCACGTAATCTCTCCTTTCATAATTCATATATTTTAGATAATTATTACCATAAATCAAACAAATATTTTTAAGATACATTAACTAAATAATGGGTAGAAAAATAAATAAATCAACTGTATCTAATGCCCTAAATTAGCACATAATATTTTGAGAGTCATAAATCCTTGCCATTATTATAACATAAAAGAACAAATTTAATTAACCTAACATAGTTTTATGTTTATGTTTACCCTTGAATCTCATTATACTATTTATTTGAGAAAATTTATTCGTAAAATATTTACAAACAAAAACTCTGGATTTACATCAGCAAAAGAGGGGATCCAGAAAAAACAAGAAAAGCATAATAAGAATTTCTATGAGTAGCGGTATTTGCAAATATTTTTAAAAGAAAAAATATAACTATTTAACAAAAAAGCCTGTTTAGATTTATTAAAAATCACCATTGATTTATATAAAAATAACAAAGGTAAAATACCAATATTTATGGTATTATAAACATGAAGCAATTCAATTGCTATATTCTGAGAGAAAATAAAATAAAAATTTTTGCAAAAATCTTTTTATAAGAGGAGGATTATAAATGTCTTTAGACAAAAAGTACATGTTAGCAGTACCAAACTTTAGTGATGGTAGAAGAAAAGAAGTAATCGAGGCAGTAGTTGAAGAAGTAAGAAAAGTGGAAGGTGTTACTCTCGTTAGCTATGAACCAGAACACGACTTCAACAGAACGGTAGTTACAATAATAGGAGAGCCAGCACTGCTTAAGACAGCATTACTTAACATGGCAACAAAATCCATAGAACTAATCAACATGGAAGAGCAAAAAGGAACACATCCAAGAATAGGTGCACAAGATACAATTCCATTATTCCCATTCAAGAATACTACAGTAGAAGATTGTATACAGCTAGCAGAAGAAATAGGTAAAGAGTTACACGAAAAGACAGGAGTACCAGTATTTTTTGCAGCAGAAAATGCAAGGTCAGAACAAAGAAAAGCCTTAGCATTTATAAGAAAAGGACAATATGAAGGACTTAAAACTTTATTGATAGAGGCAAAAGATGACAAGAATAGATTAGCTGAGTATGAGTCAAGAAAACCAGATTTGAGTAAAGATGGCTTGCTTAGCAGTACAGCAGGGGCAACAATAGTAAGTGCAGAAGAAGAAGGCTTAACAGCATATAACGTATTTTTAGCAACAGAAAATTTAGAAATAGCTAAGAAAATAGCAAAAGCAGTAAGGGGACCAAGTGGTGGATTTTCTACAACAAGAGCAGTAGGAATCAAGTTCCCAGAAAGAGAAGGAGTAGTAGTATCTGTAAATATGTTTGACTGTGTTAACACTCCACTATATAGAGTGTTCGAGCTAGTAAAACAAGAAGCTAAGAGATATGGGATACCAGTAACAGGTTCAGAAATAGTTGGACCAGTTAAATTAGAATACCTCATAAACTCACTAGAATACTATGTAGGATTAGAAGGCTTTAGAAGAAGTCAAATATTAGAAACACACTTAATGGAGTAAGTAATAATCATTATCATTAGGCAAATTAAAATATAGAATTATATATAGTTTTAAACTTGAGGAGGAGAGCAGTTAGTGAAAACAGACGTTCAGATAGCACAAGAATCTAAAATGAAAACTATAACAGAAGTGGCAGAACAAATAGGAATACTAGACGATGAATTAGAGCTTTATGGGAAATATAAAGCAAAAGTATCATTAGATGTATTCGATAGACTAAAGGACAAACCAGACGGGAAACTAATTTTAGTAACAGCAATAAACCCAACACCAGCAGGAGAAGGAAAGACAACAACAAACATAGGTTTAAGCATGGGACTAAATAAACTAGGTAAAAGGACAATAACAGCCCTAAGAGAACCATCATTAGGACCTTCTTTTGGAGTAAAAGGTGGAGCAGCAGGCGGAGGGTATTCACAGGTAGTACCAATGGAAGATATAAACCTACACTTTACAGGAGACTTCCATGCAATCACTTCAGCACACAGCTTGTTAGCTGCCTTATTAGATAACCATATACATCAAGGGAATTTATTGAACATAGATACAAGAAGAATAGCATGGAAAAGAGTAGTGGATATGAATGACCGTGCCCTTAGAAATGTAGTAGTTGGTCTAGGTGGAAAGGCAGATGGAGTACCAAGACAAGATGGATTTGATATAACAGTGGCGTCAGAAGTAATGGCAATACTATGCTTATCAAATAGCTTAGAGGATTTAAAAGAAAGATTAGGAAATATGGTAGTAGCTTACAACATGGAAGGAAATCCAGTTAGGGCAAGAGACTTACAAGCAACAGGCGCATTAGCCTTAATACTTAAAGATGCTATAAAACCAAATTTAGTACAAACGTTAGAAAATACTCCAGCATTAATTCATGGAGGACCGTTTGCTAACATAGCCCATGGATGCAATAGTATATTAGCAACAAAAATGGCGCTAAAGCTAGGAGATTATGCAGTAACTGAAGCAGGATTTGGAGCAGATCTTGGAGCAGAAAAATTCTTTGATATAAAATGTAGATTCGCAGGATTAAAACCAGCAGCAGCAGTAATAGTTGCAACAGTAAGAGCACTTAAGATGCATGGTGGAGTAGCAAAAGCAGATTTAGGAACTGAAAACCTAGATGCTCTAGAAAAAGGATTAGAAAATCTAGAGAAACACATAGAAAACGTAGCAAAATTCGGAGTGCCTTCAGTAGTAGCAATAAACAAATTCCCAACTGACACAGATGCAGAAGTAAATCTAGTATTTGATAAGGTGAAAGCATTAGGAGCAGAAGTTGCAATATCAGACGTATGGGCAAATGGTGGAGAAGGTGGCATAGAATTAGCTAAAAAAGTAATAGAAGTAGTTGAAAACAAAGAATCAAACTTCAAACCGCTATACGATGTAGAATTATCAATAAAAGAAAAGATAGAAAAAATAGCAAAAGAAGTATATGGGGCAGATGGAGTGGCGTTCACAAAAGGCGCTGAGAAAATGGTAAAGACATTAGAAGGATTAGGATTAGATAAAATGCCAATATGTATGGCAAAAACACAATATTCTTTATCAGATGATGCAACGCTTTTAGGAAGACCAAAAGGATTTAAAATAACTGTAAGAGAGTTAAGATTATCCGCAGGTGCAGGGTTTATAGTAGCACTAACAGGAGAAGTAATGACAATGCCGGGATTACCAAAAGTACCAGCAGCAAATAAAATGGATATACTTGAAGATGGTACAATAGTTGGTTTATTCTAAACATATTAAAGGTAACAGATAAGGAGAGGTTGCCTCTCCTGTTTGTCAAGAATCGTGAAAACGCTAACATAATAGTTAGATTAATAATAAGGAGGACATGAAAATGTATGATTTAATTCTTAAAAATGCTAGAATTCCTCAAGGAGACAATACTGCACTTACTAATATACTAGTAAAGGATGAAAAAATAGTAGGATTTACAGATTATATTGATGGAATAGAAGCAAAAAACACAATAGATGCACAGGGACACTTAACTTTACCTGGATGTATCGACTCACATACTCACTTTATGTATCAAGGATTTCCACATAGGGAAAACTTCTTGACTGGTACATCTGCAGCAGCTGCTGGTGGAGTAACTACAATCATAGATATGCCATGCTGTTCAGTTCCATCTGCGAGAAGCGTTGAGGAACTAAAATTAAAAATTGACGTAACTCAACCACAAGCTGTAGTAGACTTTGCTATGTGGGGTGGAGTTACTGGAGAAGATGTTAGAGAGGGTTGGCTACACAATGTTCAAGAACAAGCTGATTATGGAGTAGTTGCATTTAAAGTATATATGACTCCATCAGTACCAACTTATCCTAGAGTAACAGACCCAGAAATGTTTGAATGTTTTAAAGCTGTTGCTAAAACAGGTCTTCCAATAGGAATCCACGCTGAAAATTTTGCTATGTGTGATTTCTATGTTAAAGAATTCCAAAAAGAAGGTCGCCTAGATGGACCAGCTTGGGCAGAAGCAAGAATGGAATTAGCTGAAAAAGTTGCTATAGAATTAGGTATTAGCTTTGCAGAAGCTTCAGGAGCTAGATTACACATAGTTCATATGAGTACTGGAATTGGTGCTAAATTAGTAGGAGAAGCTAAGAAGAGAGGATTAAATGTAACCTCAGAATCTTGCCCTCATTATTTAACACTAAATGCTCAAGAAGCGATGACAATTCACGGAGCAAATGCAAAAATTGCTCCACCACTTAGAACTAAGAGAGATAATGAAGAGCAATGGGAAGGACTTAGAAATGGTAGCATAGACTTTATGGCTACTGACCATGCTCCTTATGAATTAGAAAGCGAAAAACAAAAAGAGGGAACAAATATATGGACTGCATTCCCAGGAATACCAGGTGTTGAAACAATGGTGCCTGTAGTAGTAAGTGAAGGATACAATAAAGGTAGACTTTCACTTAGCAGATTAGTAGAAGTACTATCAACTAATGCTGCAAAGCATTATGGACTGTATCCAAAGAAAGGCGCTCTACACATAGGTTCAGATGCAGACTTTACTATCATCGACCTTGATAAGAGATGGACTATAGATCCTAAGAAACAAGCTTCAATGTGTGGATATACTCCACTTGAAGGAATGGAGCTAAAGGGTAAGGTAGCTAAAACAATAGTTCGAGGACATCTTGTATACAAGGATGTAGACGAAAGCGTACTATCAGAGTTAACAGATAAAGAATTACAAACAATAGTTCACCAGTATCCAGAAGGAGTTAGGGAAAGATACTCAGAAATATTTGAGAAGTTCCCAAATTTATATAGCGCTGAATACGAAAAAAGCTACAGAAAAGAGCATCCAGAGGTTATTGATCAACATATAAGAGCTATTAGAGGAGTTCAAGTAAAACCTGGATTTGGACAATTTATTAAGAGACAAAGCATACAAGTATTACCAAGAAAGATAACATACTAAAAGGACCACTTTTAATTAGTTAATGACTTGTGAAGAAATACGAGCCATTAGATTAGTGAAATAAGAATTACAATAATTTAATTTTAAGTAAAGGGAGAGAAGTATAATGACAAGACAAGCAATATTAGTTATAGACATGTTAAATGACTTTATAGGAGAAAAAGCTCCATTAAGATGCCCAGGTGGAGAGGAGATAATTCCAGATCTTCAAAAACTATTCAAATGGGTAAGAGAAAGAAAAGCACAAGGAAAAGATGATGTTCAAATAATACACATCCAAGAAGCTCATAGAGAAAAGGATGCAGATTTTAGAGTTAGACCAGTTCACGCTGTTAAAGGAACTTGGGGTTCAGACTTCATTAAAGAGCTTTACCCAGAAGCAGGAGAGTATATAATACCTAAGAGAAGACATAGTGCTTTCTGGCATACAGACTTAGACCTATATTTAAGAGAAGAAAATATAGATACAGTAGTAGTTACAGGAGTATGGACTAACGTATGTGTTAGATCTACAGCTGCTGATGCTCTAGCAAATGCATATAAAGTTATTACACTAAGTGATGGAGTACATTCAAAAACTGAAGAACAACATCAACACGGATTAGTAGACCTTAGTATATTTACTAAAGTTATAACTATAGATGAATATATTGATGCATTTGAGAAAGGATTAGACCCATGGGCAGGAGCAGGGGACCCAGAGAATAAAGTTAAATAACTATGTAACAAGTAGCTAGGTGAAATTCTTTAGTATATAAGTATCAAATTTGCTTCATAGTAGAGAGTTAGTAAATTTGAGTAGCCGGGCTAATGATTTTGTTCTAGCCAATTGAGTAGATATAATTAAATAAATACGACTGTCCTCATTTTAAAGGACAGTCGTAATAAAACCGATGTAGAAAATATACTATTATTTACACAAAAAGTCGCCAGCTAAAAATTATAGAGACGACTTTTTGTGCCTAAATAATAAAAATTGCTTTTATAAATTATTTCAGTTTATCCAATAACAGAAAGAGAGGAAATCTTAATGAGAGTAATAGTTGGGATATCCGGTGGAAGTGGCGGGATATATGGATTAGCTCTCTTAAAAGTACTTCAGGAGCTAAATATTGAAACTCATCTTGTAGTTACTACCATGGGAGAGTATGTAGTTGAACATGAATGTGGCGTAACATTAGAAGAGTTAAAGGGGCTAGCAAACTATTATCACGATAATAAGAACTTTGCAGCACCTATAGCAAGCGGATCCTTTAAAACGGACGCAATGGTAGTTATCCCATCCTCAATGAAAACAGTAGCATCGATTGCACACGGCATATCAGATAATTTGTTAACTAGAGCCGCAGATGTTATAATTAAAGAGAAAAGAAAGTTAATAATAGTTCCTAGAGAAACCCCACTAAGTACAATACATTTAGAAAACATGCTGAAACTGGCACAAACAGGAGCGGTAATACTACCTCCAACGCCAGGTTTTTATAATAATCCTGAAAGTATAGGAGACATTGTAGAACAGATAGTTGGAAGAGTGTTAGATCAGCTTGGTATAGAACATAATATATCAAAGCGATGGGGAGAATAGGTTTTGGAAGGAGGGAGAGCATGGAAAAACAAATGCTAAGGGCTACTTTAAGTCAACTAGAGCAGCTTGGTGAGTTAGAGGTTTGTAATGTAGCTGTAGACCCTAAGTTTGAACTAGGAGCAGTATTAAGGTATTTTGAAAATAAAAAGCCTATATTGTTTAACAAAGTCAAAGGATATAATATGCCTGTAGTAGGAGGCCTTTATGGGAACAGAGAGCTTTATTACATAATGACTAACACTACACCCGAAGAAAGAATATTCAAATACATGAATGCAATAGCTAATCCTCAGCCTGCAAAAATAATAAACAATGGTCCTATAAAGGATAATATAATAACTAGAAACATTGATATCCAAAAAATGTTTCCTGTACCTACCTCACACGATAAGGATGCATCTAGCTTTATAACAGCAGGCATGTTTATTGTAAGAGATCCTGAAACAGGATATACACATATGGCAGTCAGGAGATTTCAAGTTCACAAAGGAAATATTATAAATGCACTAATATCTGGTCATTCACCAGCACTAAACGAACATTTCGCCGAGTTTGAAAAAATGAATAAGCCTTTAGAATGTGCAGTAGTGCTTGGATATGATGCAACTTTTCTTCTAGCATCTCAAATAGGATCTAGAAGATACGGTCTTAATAAATATGAAGTTGATAGTGCCTTAAGAGGAGAACCACTTGAATTAGTAAAGTGCCACTCTGTTAATTTAGAAGTTCCGGCATATGCAGAGATGGTTCTAGAGGGAGTATTGGTTCCAAATAGAAGAGAAGTTGAAGGACCATTTGGTGAGCTAATGAGCTATTATGGCGACATAGCGCCAAATCCGGTAATGGAAGTCAGAACTATCATGCATAGAAACAACCCAATATTTCAACATGCCTTTCCTTGTAGAGAAGAACATTTAGCTAATGGCCTTATTAGAGAAGCAGAGTTATATGCCGCTCTTAAAAATATGGTAGATGTTAAGGATGTAAATATAACTGTAGGTGGTGGATGCAGGTTACATGCCATTATCTCCATTAACAAGAAAAAAGAGGGAGATGGTAAATCTGCAATACTAGCTGCTCTTGGTGCATTCTATGATATTAAACATGTTCTTGTAGTAGATGATGATATCGATATCTATAAGGTAAAAAGTGTAGAGATTGCCTTAGCTTCTAGGGTTCAGGCCTCAAAGGATGTAATTATAGTGCCAGGAGCTCTAGGCTCAGGGTTAGAAGCATCACATATGGCAGCTGGAGTTACGGACAAAATGGGAATAGATGCAACTAAGCCTTTGGGCAAAGACGCACATTTTTATGAAATGGCAGTGATTCCTGGATTTGAGGGAAAAATAGACATTGAAAAGTATTTTCCAGGAATGAAAAAATAATAAAGGTGGTTATAGAGTATGAGACAGGCCATAGGTATGGTAGAAACCAGAAGTTTAGTGGCTGCTATACAGGCAGCTGATACTATGGTTAAGTCAGCTGATGTGCACATAGTTGATGTGAATTTTGTCGGCTCTGGAGTCGTTGCTGTAATAGTATCAGGTGAAGTAGCCGCAGTAAAAGCAGCTGTAGATAATGCAATAGAGATTGTAAGGGGATTAGCAGAAATAATATCTACAAACGTTATAGCTAGACCACATGACGAAGTAGATAAAATGTTAGAATAGCTAAACGGTGGTGAATAAAATGGCTAACCCATTAGCAAGAGTAATTATGAACAATATTACTCAAAATAGTAAAATGATTGATTCAAAAAACAGTTCCATAAGAAGTAACTATTCAATATCAGGACTAGGCCAAAATGAAGAACAACTTTTATTAGACATAATGAACAAAAATTCAGGTAAAGGTACTGGTATACTGACAAACCACAGTAATAGAGCAACTTCATTTAAAAAGGTAAAACTTGAGGATTTAGTTAAAGGAAATACAAAAACTCAAAATAGTAAATATAAGGATAACAAATCAAATACCATGATGACACTAGATGATTTAGCTATCAAGGTAAAAAAACCAAATAATGCTCAAGATAAAAATCTAGAAAGTCTAGCAAAGCAACAGACCACTAAAGATGTATATGTGAAAACAGGAGTAATAAACAATTTAGAAGCTTGTATTCCTAAGGTTTCATTGAATTCAATAGGGAAAAAGGGCTCCTTGCTATAGTCAGAGGAAATAAGGAGGTGTAGTTGTGAAATCAGCTCTTGGTTTAATCGAAGTAGTTGGATTAACTGCAGCTATTACAGCATTAGATGCTGCTAGTAAGGCAGCAGATGTGAAGCTTGTAGGAGTTGAGAAGGTAATCGGTGTTGACAAGCTTGTAAGTGTTACAATAAACATTGTAGGAGAAGTGGCAGCAGTAAAAGCAGCTGTTGAAGCTGGAGTAACTGCTGGTAATAAAGTTGGTAGGGTTGTATCTGGTCACGTGATACCTAGACCACATGACGAAGTTGATAAATTAATAGATGAATTTGAAAAGAATTTAAAAATTAAAAAAGATAATAAAAAAAATGAAACAAAAAAAGAGGAAAAAGAGGATAAAAAGGCTAATACTGAAGAAAGCAAAAAGAAAACAAGTACTAAGTAATTAATAAGGAGGAATATTCATGAGTCAAGCATTAGGAATGGTAGAAACTAAAGGTTTAGTAGGTGCTGTTGAGGCAGCAGATGCAATGGTAAAAGCAGCTAATGTTACATTGGTAGGATATGACAAAATAGGTTTCGGTCTTGTAACTGTTATGGTAAGAGGAGATGTAGGAGCAGTTAAGGCTGCAACAGATGCTGGTGCAGAGGCGGCGAGAAGTGTAGGAGAACTTCATTCAGTACACGTAATTCCAAGACCACATTCAGAAGTTGAAAGAGTAATTCTTAAAAATTATGAATAATTGTAGTATAAAAGCTGCTATAGAAGGAGCATAGTAGCCTAAACCATATGGGGTGTTAAAGTATGGATAAAAATAATCAAACAAATGATATAATTAGGCAATTAGTTCAGAAGATAAACGGAGGAAAGAGTCCAAGGATAAATACAGACTCGAAACACAATCATCAAACACAAGTAAACAAGCATGTTTTAGCTGTATTTACAGGAACAAACTTCGGACTGGATGAATCCTTGCGAGAACTATCAAAGGCAAAACGCTATGGCTTTACCTTTGACGTAGCTGTTACTGATAACGGGGAAGAGGTTCTTGGACCACAAAGAATAGCATCTATTAAATCTGCCCTACAGGCAAATAAAATTTACACACAAAAAGACAGACTGATTTTTGGAGAGATATTAGAAAGCGTAGATTGTGTAATAGTTCCCATGTTGACCCAAGATACTGCTGCTAAGCTAGCCTTAGGAATACAGGATTGCTTTGTTTCTACATTATTATGGCAGGGACTATGGCATGGAAAGCAAATACTTATGGATTTTGGTAATGTACTTGAATATAGAGGAAATAAATCAAGAATACCAATACTTCAACAGATAATGGATGATTATGTAGATAAACTACAGAAGATGGGAATAAAAAGCGTTGACAAGAAAGATTATCTTGTAGATCTGCTAAATATCTTTAAGGAGAGCCCAAAGCTTGAAAATACAACTACGCAAAGCTCTAAAAATACAGTTGCCCAGGCAAACTCTGGTGGTCGTCAGGTCATAACAGAAAAGGATTTAATAAATATGAGAGCCATTAACAATGAAGTGACTGTACCTATAGGAACAATTATAACTCCTCTAGCACATGATAGGGCGAAAGAATTAGGATTAAGGATAATCAAGGGACACTAGAATAAAGGAGTGATGAAATGCAATTAGGCAGAGTTGTAGGTACGGTAGTTGCAACAAGAAAAAGTGAAAGCTTAGTAGGAAATAAACTTTTAATAACACAGCCTATTGATATAGATTCTAAGCCTTCAGGGAAACCAATAATAGCAGTAGATACAGTAGGTGCTGGCATAGGAGAGGTTGTACTTTATGCAACTGGAGCGGCATCAAGAAATGCTGCAGATAAGAAAAACGCAGCCATAGATGCTGCTATTGTAGGAATAGTAGATAATATGGATGTATATAAGGAATATATAGATAAGTAACAAGGAAGGAGGCAAAAGTTTGTTAAAGCCACAAGATATTAAGCAAGCAATGGAATATAGAGAATTAATTGATATATTGATGTCAGATAAACATTTTGCCGATATAGTACTTCATAACGGAAATATAATAAACGTTATCACCAGAGAGGTTTATACAGCGGATATTGCTATAAAAGGCGAGTATATACTACTTGTTGGCGATTGTAAGTCACTAGTCGGTCCCGAAACAAAGGTAGTAGATGTAACTGGATTATATTTATCACCAGGTTTTATGGATTCTCATATGCACTTTGAAAGCAGTATGCTAACTATCACTGAATTTTCAAGATTATCTATACCATCAGGAACAACTACATTAATAGCTGACCCACATGAAATTGGAAATGCATTAGGACCAGTTGCAATGAAAGCTATGGCAGATGAATGCAATGTGGTTCCGAATTACGTGAGATTACAAGTTCCAGCCTTGACTCCAGATGCACCAAGATTAGAAACAGCTGGTGTTGATATAAACTCTAAGGACATGGAAGATTTGCTGAACTATCCAAACATATTTGGTATAGGTGAATTACAAGGATTTTCTCTTACTAAGCATGTTTACAAAAATACACCAGATATAATTACTGACTTATTAACTTCCACTATTTATGCTAAAAGCTTAGGGAAACCAGTTGATGGTAATGCACCAGAATTATTTGGTGCAGACTTAGCAGCTCATATCATATGCTGTGGTGGAACTTGTTCTGACCATGAGACAACTACCAAGGAAGAATGTGTTGAAAAGCTAAGACAAGGAGTATATGTATTTATGAGAGAAGGTTCTACTCAAAGGAATATGGCTGAATGTATTAGAGCCGTAACTGAGGAAGGACTAGACTCAAGAAGATTAATACTAGTTACAGACGATATGGTAGCTGAAGATTTAGAAAAATCAGGACATATGAATGATATTATTAGAAGAACAATTAGAGAAGGGGTTGATCCTATTGAAGCTATTCAAATGGCTACAATTAACCCTGCAACTTATTGGGGATTAAATGATAGAGGAGCCCTTTTACCAGGAAGAGTAGCTGATATAGCAGTTATAAGTGACATAAAAGAAATGAATGTTGAAGCTGTATTTATTAAGGGAGAATTAGTAGCTTCACAGGGAGAGTTGTTAATTGATTTGCCAAAATACACTTATCCTGACGTAGTTAAGAACTCAGTAAAAAGAGCACCTATAACTGAAGCTGACTTAGAAATAAAAGCAGATGGAAATACAGCTACAGTTAGATACATTCAAGCTATACCAGACCAAAACCTAACAGATACTGGTGAAGCTCAGGTTAGAGTTAATAGAGGTATAGTAGAAGCCGATGTTAAGCAAGATGTAATTTACTTAACTAATATAGAAAGATACGGACGTAACGGAAATATCGGTAGAACTATGGTCAAAGGAATTGGGCTAAAGCAAGGTGCATTTGCTCAATCAATTGCCCATGATACTCACAATATAACAGTTACAGGAACTAACTTAAAAGATATGGTTGTTGCTGTTAACAGAGTTATAGAAATGGGTGGCGGTGTTGCTGTTACTAATAATGGTAGAGTGCTAGACGAATTAGCTCTTCCAGTTGGTGGACTTATAACAGACGAGCTAACAGGTCCAGAAGTAAGCGCTAAGATTGCAAGCTTAGAAGCAACTGTAAAAGACCAGCTTGGAGGAACGCTGCATGCTCCATTTATGCATGTGTCATTCTTAGCCCTATCTACAAGTCCAAAGTGGAAGATAAGTGATAAAGGATTAATTGATGTAGATAAATTTGAGATCCTTGATCCAGTAGTTAGGTAGAGATTATTGCCCTAAGTCTTTACATTACTAATGTAAAGACTGGGGTATAATATTAACGGTAAAACGTTTTCATTATTATGACTACTAAGTGCATAATAACAATATGAATTTAATAGTCATAATAATAACTGCAACACTGTACTTACTTTAACTATAGTAGCTTATGTAGTATTATTTATGTACAAAAAGTAATTAAGCTTGAATAATTATTATTCTAACCGCTTAATTATAACATCTTAAGTTTATGCTTGTTTTAAGAATTACAAATAGAATAATGGAAGGAGGATAGTTAATTAAAAGGCAGTTTATATAAGGATATTTTTTAAAGGGAAAAATAAAAAATAGGGGGTTTAATAATGAGTAACATGAAAGCTCAAACAGGTTTTTTAGAAAGAACGTTTAAGCTAAATGAAAACAAAACTAATGTTAAGACAGAAGTTATTGCTGGTATAACTACATTTATGACAATGGGTTATATTTTGGCGGTAAACCCAGGAATCCTTTCAGCTGCAGGTATGGACCCAGGCGGAGTATTCACTGCTACAGCATTATCAGCAGTAATAGCTACTCTAATAATGGCGTTCTATGCTAACTATCCATTTGTATTAGCTCCTGGAATGGGATTAAATGCGTTCTTTGCTTTCTCTGTTGTATTAACAATGGGACATTCATGGGAGTTTGCTTTAACAGCAGTATTCCTAGAAGGTATTATTTTTATTCTCCTATCCTTCGTTAATGCACGTGAAGCAATAGTAAATGCAATTCCTATGAATTTAAAAAATGCAGTTTCAGTTGGTATTGGATTATTTATAGCATTTATCGGATTTCAAAGTGCAGGTATAATTGTAGGAGACGAAGCTACATTAGTTAAGCTTGGAAGTCTTACAAGCCCAGCAGCCATAGTTACAATTATAGGAATATTAATTATAGGATTTCTATTACACAAAAAAGTTAAGGGTGCTATTCTAATAGGTATACTAGCATCTACAGTTATAGGAATTCCTCTTGGCGTTACACCAATGCCAGAGAAATTTTTCTCAATGCCTCCATCATTATCACAAGTTGCATTTAAATTAGATTTTTCTAATATATTTACTCTTGATATGTTAGTAGTATTATTTACATTCTTATTTGTAGACGTATTTGATACTATTGGTACACTAATAGGAGTAGCTTCAAAGGCAGATATGCTTGATGAAAAAGGTACACTACCAAGAGTTAAACCAGCATTATTTGCTGATGCTGTAGGTACAACTGTAGGAGCTCTTTTAGGAACAAGTACAGTTACAACATATGTTGAAAGTGCATCAGGAGTTGCTGAAGGTGGTAGAACAGGTCTTACTGCATTAACCTCTGCTATATTATTTGCTCTTGCGTTATTCCTAGCACCTATATTTGGTATAATCCCAGGTGCGGCTACTGCTCCAGCACTTATTATAGTTGGATTATTTATGATGTCACCTATTATGAAGATTAACTTAGATGACTTTACAGAAGCTATACCAGCTTTCTTAACAATTATCATGATGCCTATAGCATATAGTATTGCAGAAGGTATAGTATTTGGTATGGTTTCATATGCAGTATTAAAACTTATAACTGGAAAAGGTAAAGAAGTATCACCTATAGTTTATATATTATCGATACTATTTGTAGCAAAATATATTTTCTTATAAATCTAAAATTCCGCTCCCTGAGAAGGGAGCGGAGCTTTAAATAAGAAATAGATAAATTCATTAATTTATAACACTAGCATTTACAGTAAAAATTGAGTTCAGAATATTTATCTTATATTTAGCTATAAGCTCTATACTATAGCTCTATACTAAATATCATTCTGAATTTTATTTTTATTGTGAAATCCAAGCTCTAAAAAAGATTAAAGCATGATTTGCAATAAAGCTTATTGTTATCTAATTGAGGAACAGATTAATACCTTTTAACAACATATCATATGGATATTTTGGGGATATATTATATGAAAGGTTATAATATTTTTACCAAGCAAATTAAGGAGGATAGATATGACTATAAAATACGCACATAAACCAAATACTGTGGAAGATGCTATTGAGCTTCTAAACCAGTATAAAGAAAAAGGAAAAATCATCGCTGGTGGTACAGACCTAGTCATAGAAATTAAAAATCGCAAGACAGATTTTGAAGCTCTAATTGATGTCTCTAGTATAGAGGAAATGTCATTCGTTACGGTAGAAGGAGATATAGTTGAAATAGGAGCAGCTACAACCTTTACAGAAATAGTAGAATCAGACTTACTTGGAAACAGACTTGCTGGATTAAAAGAGGCTGCCCATTCTATAGGCTCACCTCAGATTAGAAACAAAGGAACTATTGGAGGGAATATTTGCAATGGTTCTCCAGCCGCAGACATAGTTCCCCCACTACTTGTCTTGGATGCAGTGGCTGTTATTAGAAGTAAGACCGGAGAAAGAGAAGTATTAGTGGAAAAGTTTTTCGTAGATAAAGGAAAAGTTGCCTTAAAAGATGATGAGTTGCTTGTTTCTATAAAGTTTAAGAAGCCTAGTCCTAATCAAGTTTTATCATTTAGTAAGCTTGGACTTAGAAAGGCCCTAGCTATTTCAAGAATATGTACTAGCGTTTTTGTTGAATTTGATACAAATGATTCTTGTAAAGAAATTAGAATAGCAAATGGTTCTTTAGGAAGATTTGGTATGAGGGAGAGAGAAGTTGAAGAATACTTTGAAGGGAAACAATTAACAGAAGAAATCATTGAAGATGGATTAAAGCTTATGCAGAAAAAGGTTGCGGAAAGATTAGCTGGAAGATCTACAGTTGAGTTTAAGAGTACTGCTATAAAAGGTGTATTGAGAAGCGCCCTAAAAAATGCTTTTAATCAGAATGTTTAGTTTTAATATACCTATTTTGATTGAGGAAGGAGAAAGTCATGAAAAAAATTGAACTTAAAGTTAATGGAAAAATTCATAGTATTGATATCGAAGAAGATATGAGACTTATCGATGTTCTAAGAGATAAGTTAGGTTTATTAGGAACTAAGGAAGGCTGCGGAGAAGGTGAATGTGGTGCTTGTACTATAATTATGGACGGTGAAACAGTGGCATCATGTTTAGTGATGGCATTCCAAGCGGAAGGTAAGGAAATATTAACTATAGAAGGCTTAGGAGATGAGGAGAATTTAGATCCAATTCAACAGGCTTTCTTAGATGAAGGTGCAGTACAATGTGGGTTCTGTATCCCTGGTATGGTATTATCAGCAAAAGCTTTATTAGATAAGAAAGAATCACCAAATAGAGATGAAATAAAGGAAGCTATATCAGGAAACCTTTGCCGTTGTACAGGTTACCACAAAATTGTAAATGCAGTAGAGAAGGCTGCTAATGATTTACAAGGAGGGAAGTAGTAGTGAAACTAGACATTGTTGGGAAAAGTGTTATAAGAGTTGACGGGCTTTCCAAGGTTACTGGAAAAGCCATATATCCTCAAGACATATATATGGAAAATATGCTATATGCTAAAACTCTAAGATCAACAAAACCTCATGCCTTTTTTAAATTAGATATTACAGAAGCATTAAAAATAGACGGAGTTGTAAAGATATTAACCTCTAAGGATGTACCAGGTATCAATAGTCATGGTGTTCTATTTAAGGACCATGAAGTGTTATGTAATAAAAAGGCAAGAAGAATAGGAGACCCAATGGCTTTTGTAGTTGCTGAATCTGAAAAAACAGCAATCGAAGCACTTAAAGCCATTAAAGTTGAATATGAGGAATTAGAGGCAGTATTTGATCCTTCTGAAGCTATGAAGGATACATCGCCTCAGATTCATGAAGGTAATAGCAATATAGTCTATCACTATAAAATTAGAAGAGGAAACATAGAAGAAGCTTTCAAGAAATGTGAAGTAATAGCAGAGAATGAATATTATGTTCCAATGGTTGATCATGTGTTTTTGCAGCCTGAGGCAGGAATTGCATATATGGAGGAGGATGGAACAATAGTTGTTGCAGTAGCTACTCAGTATCCTCATTTTGATCAATTAGAAGTAGCTGAAGCAATGGGTGTACCTACTGAAAAGATTAAGATAATAAATCCAGCAGTTGGTGGTGCGTTTGGTGGGAGAGAAGACATTACTGTACAGATTCATTTGGCAATGGCCACTAAGCTTACAGGTAGACCTGTAAAAATAATACTTTCCAGAGAAGAATCTTTTGATGCACATTGTAAAAGACACTCAGTTAAAATGAAGTATAAAACAGGTGCAACAAAAGATGGAAAGCTACTTGCCATGGAAGCAACATTAATAGGAGATACAGGTGCTTATGCATCATGGGCCATAAATGTTATGAGAAAAGCAGGAGTACATGCAACAGGTCCTTATGAGATACCAAATGTAAAAGTGGATAGTTATTCAGTTTATACTAACAATCCTTTTGCTGGAGCAATGAGAGGCTTTGGAGCTACACAGCCACCGATTGCTTATGAACAACAGATGGATATATTAGCAGAAAAATTGGGAGTGGATCCAATTACATTTAGATTAAAAAATATTTTTAAAGTAGATTCAGAAACAGCTACTGGTCAAATATTAAGTGAAAGCGTTCCTCTAGAGAGATGCATAGACGAAGTAGAGAAGAAGATGAACTTTATAGAAAGATTTAAAGGTGGTGTAGCTCAATGAAGAAGAGAGGAATAGGATTTGCATCAATGTATTATGGAACCGGGTATGGCAACGGATTCCCTGATGTTTCAAACGCCATTGCAGAATTAAGAAAGGATGGCAGAGTGGCAATATATGTTGGAGCTACAGAAGTTGGTCAAGGTGCAAAGACCATACTAAGTCAAATACCAGCAGAAGTACTTGGATTACAAATAGAAGATATTATGTTTATAAATGAAGATACTAGCATAACCCCTGATTCAGGAACAGCAGCAGCAAGTAGACAGACATATAATACAGGCAATGCAATAAAAAGAGCAGCTATTGCCTTGAAGGAGGAGTTGACAAAAACTGCTGTTGAAATATTGGGTGTAAATAGTGACACCGGCTTAGTAGTTAAAGAGGGAAGTATATATAATAAAACCTTCCCTAGCAATAAGGTTACATTTAAAGAAATAGCTGAAAAGTTTGGAGACGAACTATTGAGAAAAGAAGCAACCTTTATAGCTCATTCAACTCAAATGGATGACGAAACAGGCCAAGGCTCACCTTATTGGCCATATACTTTTGGTGCATGTGGAGTAGAGGTAGAAGTAGATACAGAGACGGGATACGTTGAAATATTAAAAGCTACTGTTGCTCAAGACGTTGGTAAGGCCATAAACCCAGCCTTAGTAGAAGGACAAATAGATGGTGGCTTTGCAATGGGATATGGGTATGCTATATTGGAAAATTTGAATGTGGTTAAAGGTCAAATTAAGAACAATAGATTTTCAAACTATTTAATTCCAACAGCTATGGATATGCCAGAACTAGACAAAATTATTGTAGAAGACCCAGAATCCACTGGCCCGTTCGGTGCAAAGGGGATAGGGGAGCCTGTTCTAATATATGTAGCACCAGCAATACTAAATGCTATATATAATGCAGTAGGTGTTAGAATGACTGAAATACCAGTTACGCCTGAGAAGCTGCTAAAGGCTTTGAATAAAGATAAATAACGAAGTGATTATTCATAGCAAAGAATCCGTTCTTTGCTATTCTTCCACTTATTAGAAAATATAGGAATTGTGGAGAATTTAGGAGTTAGTTAAAAAGATATTCTCTAAAGGAGGTATTTAATATGAGGTCGGAAATTAAACAAAAAATTGATCTAGCATACGGCAGGATAAAACCTGAGCTGGTTCTTAAAAATGCAAGGATTGTGAATGTATTTTCTCATGAAATTATTGATGGAGATATTGCTATAAATCAAGGAAAAATTGTTGGTATAGGTACTTATGCAGGCAAGAAGGAGATAGATTTAGAAGGTAAATTTGTAGCACCAGGACTGATTGATGGTCATGTCCATATAGAATCTTCTATGGTAACCCCTACACAATTTGCAAGAGCAATAGTACCTAGGGGAACTACAACAATAATCGCAGATCCTCATGAAATAGCTAATGTAAAGGGCATTGAAGGAATTAGATATATGATAGAAGCCAGCGAAGGATTACCCCTAAATGCATTTTTTATGCTTCCTTCATGCGTTCCTTCTACATCCTTTGAAACATCAGGAGCCAAGCTATCAGCAGAAGATTTAGCAGAGCTTATTGAACATGATAGAGTATTAGGTCTTGGTGAACTTATGAGTTATCCATCAGTTATTAGTGGTGATGAAGAGATAGTTGACAAAATAAAGCTGGCTAGAGACCATGGTAAGCTTATAGATGGCCACGGTCCAGAAATAAAAGATAAGGAACTTAATGCTTATGTAGCTGCAGGAGTACTAACAGAACATGAATGCTCTACAGTAGAGGAAATGCTCAACAGGCTTAGATTAGGGATGTATATTTTAATTAGACAGGGTTCTGCTGCTAGAAACCTTAAGGAATTAGTAAGAGGACTAAAAAGAGAGAATATTAGAAGATGTTTATTCTGTACAGATGATAAACATCCTGAGGATATATTATTAACTGGCCATATAGATAACAATGTTAGGCTTGCTATTAAAAACGGAATTGACCCGATTTCTGCTATTCAAATGGCTACTATAAATGCAGCTGAATGCTACAATCTAAAGAATATTGGAGCCATAGCTCCAGGGTATAATGCAGATTTAATAGTTATAGGTAATATTAAAGACTTTGATATTTTACAGGTATATAAAGATGGTAAACTGGTAGGTGAAAACCAAGAACCTTTATTTGAAGTAAAGGATTATAATAATTCAAATGTAACTGATACCGTGAGAATTAAGGAAGTCAGCAAAGATGATTTAAGAATAAAAATAGACGGTGATATAGCAAATGTTATTAGGTTGCTTCCCCATAGTATAGTCACTCAAAAGGTGGTTAGAAAAGTAGAAGTAAAAAATGGAGAGTTTAATAACAACGAGAAGTTAGACATATTAAAACTTGCAGTTATTGAAAGACATAATGCTACAGGGAATGTAGGACTAGGTCTTGTTGAAGACTTTAGATTAAAAAATGGAGCCATAGCTTTAACAATAGCTCATGATTCCCATAATTTAATCGCTATTGGAGACAATGACGAAGATATGTTATTAGCTATAAATGAGGTTGCTAGAGTTGGAGGCGGAATTTCTATAGCATCTAAAGGAGAAGTTCAAAAATCCTTAAGGCTACCTATAGGAGGTATCATGTCTGATGAACCGATGGAAAAGGTAAACGATAAGCTAGCAGAAATGCTGAATATAGCATATGATCAGCTTGGTATCAATAAAGACATTGATCCATTTATGACACTATCCTTTTTAGCTCTTCCTGTTATCCCTGATATTAAGGTCACAGATATGGGATTATTTGATGTATCAAGATTTGATTTTATCGATATATCAATAAAAAAATAGACTAGCATTTAGGAGTTGTATAAGTGAAGGTTATCATAACCTATATTAGCAGCTGAAGAATACAGATGAATAACTATAAATCACAGTGTATAATTCATTAATTGCTTTTTTTGATTAATAAATATAAGGGGGGGATTATTTGTGGAGGATAAGTATAAAAAGGAGAAACATAAGATATTTTTTGTGTTGTTTTTATTCTTTGCCATTACAATGTTTTTAGCTACATACTTTAACAACTGGATTTTAAGCATAGCAATTACTATAGTTGCTTCACTTGCTATTACAATATCAATTCAAAAAAATTATAGAAGTTCCTTAAGCCAAATACTCTATCTATTGAAAAGCATAAATAAAAATGACCTTATGATAAAGATAGATAAAGAAACACAAGATTCAAAGGATGATATCTTAAAAGAAATTTTAAAGTTATTTGAAGATACCAAATCAAACTTTAAGCGACAAGTGGATATCGCAACTCAAATATCTACCGTTTCCGAGCAGATTAACACCATTTCATGTGAAACACAATCTGCAATGGAAGTAGTTGCAGCATCTGCTGAGGTTACAACTCAGGGTACCGAGCAACAGCTTAGCATGTTAAGCAGCGTATCCGGGAAAATATATGATGTTGTAAATAACTTAAATCAAATTGATAACGAAATGGATAGTACTGCCACATTCACAATAGATTCAATTAAAGGAGTACAATTGGGGATACAAGACACTAATGAGATTAAGGAAAAAGTAAGAATTACAAGAGATTTAGTTAAGAATACTGCCACAAATGTGGATAAGCTCATAGGATACTCTGAAGATGTAGTCAATATGATAGGAATAATTAATTCCATTGCAGAACAAACGAATATGCTTGCACTAAATGCATCTATAGAAGCTGCAAGGGCAGGTGAACAAGGGAAAGGTTTTGGTGTAGTAGCTACAGAGGTAGGAAAGCTTTCTAAAGAAACAAGTGAAGCATCCTCTAAAATTGAAGAGGTTTTGTCCGTATTAAAGGCTGAAATACACAATATCTCTGAAGCAATGGGTAGAGAAACTACTCATGTTGAAGAAGAATTTGCTTCTATAGAGAAAACAGCGGATAACTTTAGCAAAATACAAGAAGACCTTAAGCTAAGCGTTGAAAAGCTAGACTTAATGAGTGGAAGTATTAAGAACATAAACACAAAAAGTACAGAAATACAAAAAGGTGTAGATGAGGTCACAGACTTTTCAAAGACTATTACTTCTGAGATGCAAGAGACCGCAGCACAGGTAACAGTACAAAATGAAAAGATGACATTACTTAACAATATAATAGAGGAACTTAGTAGCACAGCAGATGAAATGCAACAATATGTAACAAGCAAGGTAATGGAAGGAAAGATGCTAAAAGATGTCCAATACATAATGGATACATCAAAGGGTAAAAATATTGACAATAATTTAATGGAAATAATGTTGAAAGAAACTGGAGTAGATGTTATATATATTACAGATACTAATGGTGAAATAAGACATTGCAATGAAAAAGAGTCTATTGGTTTAAACCTATATAAAATAGATACCATATATGAAGAGATTAGGTCTAAACAAAAACCATTTGCTTCAACACCAATAAAAAGAAGATATGAAGATAATGAATTGTTTAAATTCCTTGCCATGACAGATGAAAGTGGTATAATATATCAAGTAGGATTATCAATAAACTCACTTTTAAAGTTTTAAGTTAGGTAAAGCTTTGTATTATAGGCAGAGTTTTAGCTCTACCTATTTTTAAAACAGCGTTATGTTTTCAAATGCATATCGATTATTGTCTAGTAGAATTTACGCAGAATAATTTAAAGAAAACTAATAAGTAATATTCTTATAAATCAAGGAGGAATTCTAATGAAAAAGGTAAATGTAGAAGATGCAGTAGGAATGATAATAGCACACGACCTTACTAAAATAGTACCAGGACAATTCAAGGGTGCTGGATTTAAGAAGGGACATATTATAAAACCTGAAGACATAGACTTGCTAAAGGATATGGGTAAAAATCATATCAATGTATTAGAGCTAACAGAGGATCATATTCACGAGGATGACGCGGCTATTAGAATAGGCACAGCAATATCTGGAGAGGGAATATATACGACACAGCCTTCTGAGGGAAAGGTGACTATTAAAGCTAAGGAAAGAGGGCTTTTGAAAATAAACCTAGATGCCTTAGAAGAAGTAAATGATATAGAGTCAATAATTATTGCAACACGCCATAATAATTATTTAGTAGAAAAAGATCAAGCGGTTGCAGGTACAAGAATAATACCTCTTTCTATTGAAAAGAACAAAATTGAAAGAATCGAGGAAATTTGTAAAGAGCAAGCTATTATTTCTGTTAAGGAGTTAAAAGCTCTAAAAGCAGGTGTAGTAGTTACAGGCTCAGAGGTTTACCATGGAAGAATAACTGATAGATTTGGACCAGTATTAGAAGAAAAAGTGAAATTTTATGGCGGAATACCTATGGGTATTAAATTTGCTTCCGATGACATTGAAATGATACAGGATTCTATAAATTCATTTATAGAAGAAGGGGTTGATGTTGTACTTACATCAGGGGGCATGTCAGTTGATGCAGACGACGTAACTCCTACAGCCATTAGAAATATATCCGACAGAGTAATAACATATGGTTCCCCGGTATTACCAGGCTCTATGTTCATGTTGGCATATAAGGGAGAGATACCTATACTAGGAGTGCCTGCTTGTGGAATGTATCATAAGACAACAGTATTAGATTTAATATTTCCTAGGGTATTAGCAGGGGAAATACTCAGTAGAAAAGACATAACAAGTCTTGGACATGGAGGACTTTGCTTGAATTGTGAAGTATGCACATACCCAGTATGTCCATTTGGCAAATAAGATCGTTATGGATATTATTAAATATTTTGATATAGATACGGATAAAAAGGAAATGATATCTGTAGTAGGTGGTGGTGGTAAGACTACTACAATATTCAATTTAGCTTATGAACTAAAAAAACTTAATAAAAGTGTTTTAGTCACTACTACTACTGCAATATATAATCCTAATATAGAGCTATACGATAATATTGTTATAGAAGAAAATAATGATAGTATTGAGGCCAGTTGGCCAAAAGGAACAATTACTGTCTTTGGAATAAGCATTTCTGCAGAAAACAAGATTTTGGGAGTAAAGGACAGCTTTCTTGATTATATTTTTAGTAAAAATATTTTTGATGTTATACTGGTTGAAGCTGATGGCTCCAAGAAAAAACCTATAAAAGCACCTGCTTCTCATGAACCTGTTATACCTAGCAAAACAACTAGTGTTATAGGTGTTATTGGCATGGACTCTTTAGGCAAGAATATCGATGACACTAATGTTCATAGACCGGAGATATTTTGTCAGGTCACTAAGAGTACTACAAATGATATAATAACAGAAGAAATTATATCTAGTTTAATTGTCTCAGAGCTAGGACTATTTAAAGGAACACCAATAGAAAGCAAAAAATACTTATTACTTAACAAAGCAGATACAGAGTTTCTTATGAACAAAGCCAGACTGATAGGAAAAACAATAAAAAATGAAGGCTATTCAACAAACGGAGTGCTAGCGGGCAGCATGGCTCAGAAAAAAATTAGAAATATTTAGAGAAGGTGCTAATATGATAACTGGTATAATAATGGCCTCTGGTTTTTCTAAAAGAATGAATAAGGACAAATTGACACTCAACCTTGGGGGAATGCCAGTTATAGAAAGGGTAATAAAAGCTGCAAAGCAATCTATATTAGATGAAATAATAATAGTCTATCAAAAAGATTCTATTAGGAATATTGCACAAGGATACTGTATAAAAACAGTTTTCAACTCATCCCCTGAAAAAGGGCAAAGTGAATCTATGAAATTAGGAATTAAAGCATCAAAACCAAATACAGATGCTTATATGTTCATAGTTGGGGACCAGCCCTTATTAAACTCAAAAACAATAAATACACTAATAAATATTTTCAGCAAAAACCATAGCGAAATTTTAGTACCTATTTATAATGGAGAAAAGGGAAGTCCAACAATTTTTTCTTCTGTTTTAAAGGAGAAGCTTCTCAAGACAGAAGGGGATAAGGGCGGAAGAAATATTATCCAAAGCATGCCTGGTAAGACTAAATATGTGAATATAGAAGATTTCAAGGTAGGGCTAGACATAGACACTTGGGAGGAATACCAGCAATTGATTGAAATGGAGATGGGAAAACAATGGATGAAATAGTTTTTATAAGAGGTGGAGGAGATATTGCAACAGGAGTGGCCCACAGACTTCATAGAAGCGGCTTTAGGATTTTGCTTTTAGAAAAGGAAAAACCTACAGTCATCAGGAGGACAGTATCTTTTGCCCAAGCAATATTTGACGGACAAATAATAGTAGAGGGAATAAAAGCTATAAGAGTAAATAAAATAGAGGAAATGTATAATTGTTGGAAAGAAAATGTCATTCCAATTATCATAGATGAAGACTTGGAAGTTTTGAGGAAAATCAAACCAGATGTATTTGTGGACGGGATATTAGCTAAAGAAAACTTAGGAATAACTAAGGACATTGCACCACTTACCATTGCTTTGGGACCAGGATTTGAAGCTGGAGTAGATGTAGATATTGTAATTGAAACAAAAAGAGGGCATTACTTAGGCTCTATAATATATGAAGGGTTTGCAGAGCCAAATTCTGGTATACCAGGAATAATTAATGGATTTGGCCACGAAAGGGTAATAAAATCTCCAACTAAAGGGGAAGTCAAGCACGCATCTAAAATAGGAGACCTAGTAAAAGCAGATGATAATATAGCTTATGTAGGCAATGTGCCTGTAAGAGCACCTATAGATGGAGTCCTAAGAGGACTTATAATGGAAGGGCTAGAAATCGAAGAAGGGCTGAAAATGGCAGATGTTGATCCAAGAGGCGTTAGAGAATATTGCAATTCTATTTCAGAAAAGGCCAAAGCCATAGGTGGAGGCGTACTTGAAGCTATACTATTTAACAAGAAAAAAGAGATGAAAAGGGGCTATTAAAAAACTAGTCTCTTTTCAACTATAAGTAGAATTACGCTTAACAGTAGTGTAGTTCTAGTCGAACAATTGATTAGCTATTATTGAACAATTGTTATAAAAGAGGAATTATTTGTTGTAATATTTTTTGTCATAGGTATTGCAATGGAGTATACATAGAATATACTATATATATAAATTACCATTTTGGAGGTGAAACACCTTGATATATCTAGATAATGCAGCTACATCCTTTCCAAAACCAGATACTGTATATGATGCAACTTTGGAAGCTATGAGAGAATATGGTGCTAACCCTGGTAGATCAGGGCACAAACTTGCTTTGAAGGCAGGTAGGGCCATCTATGAAACTAGAGAGCTTTTAGCAAGCCTATTTAAAATAGAAGACCCAATGAGAATTATATTTACTTTTAATGCCACTGATGGTTTAAATCTTGCAATTAAAGGGCTATTAAAACATAATGACCACGTAATAACCACATCTATGGAACATAATTCAGTTCTAAGACCTTTAAAGGTATCAGAAAATAATGGAGTGGAAACTACCATTATAGAATGCGATGAAACTGGTAGTATAGATATAAAGGATATTGAAGCTAATATAAAAAGTAATACAAAGCTTATTATAACTACACACGCATCTAATGTATCTGGAACCATATTGCCGATAAAGGAAATAGGAAATCTTGCAAAGAAACATGGAATAGTTTATATGGTAGATGCGGCTCAGACAGCAGGTGTATACGATATCAATGTTTCAGATATGAACATTGATATACTGGCTTTTCCTGGTCATAAAAGCTTACTAGGACCTCAAGGGACAGGAGGAGTTTATATAAGAGAAGGACTGACAGTTCTTCAGATGAAAGAGGGAGGAACAGGCAGCAGATCCGATTCCCTAATACAGCCTGATATTTACCCAGATAAATTTGAAAGTGGTACTCCTAATATGCCTGGCATTGTAGGATTGGGAGCAGGAATAAAATATATTTTAGACAAAGGCATAGAAAATATTAGAGAGCATGAAATAAAATTAGCAAAAACCTTTATAGACGGACTAAGTGAAATTGAGGGAGTTAAGATTTATGGACCCTGTGACATGGAAAAGCAGGCCCCTGTTATTTCTATTAATATAGGAGAAGAAGATTCGTCAGAGGTGAGCTATATACTAGATGAGGTCTTTAACATCGCAGTAAGATCAGGACTTCATTGCGCTCCCTTAGCACATCAGACGCTTAAATGCTATGAGCAGGGATGTATAAGATTTAGCTTTGGTCCATTTAATACTATAAATGACATAGATTTTGCTATTAATGCAGTTCAGACCATATCAAGGGAAATATAGATTAATAAATTCCTAGTCTCACAATACAAATTTATTTGTTAGACTTATTCACAAAAATTTGAGAGTTGTCTTAAGTTAATCTATCTACAATTTATGATAGAAGTGTTTAGAAAGCAGATTAGGTCATGATGAGAAAAGAGAAAATTTCTAAGTTTGGTCTAGCATCAAACCAAGAGGTTTTCTTTTTTATGTTTGTAATCAAAAATTAATTTCATAGAAGGACTTTTCATATTATAATAGAATTAATGTTAGGATACATAGATTGTTATAAAGTCAGTGGAAAGGAGAAATCATGGAAATTATATTAAATTTTTTTACTGAATATATTATAGAAATAGTTATAGTAATGTCTCTAATTAACATTCTGTTGTTTTTATTGTACATTACAAGTAGAGTGAAAATCTCTAGAATTACAAAAAAGTACAATAGACTAGTAGATGGATCTACTTCTCATTCTTTAGAGGGCATGCTTTTTGAACATATTGATAAAATAAGGGAGTCTAAAGAACAATTAGCAGATTTAAAAAAATATTGTGAGAATATTGATGATAGACTACAATTATGCTTACAAAAAATAGGATTCATAAGATATAATGCTTTCAATGATATGGGCAGTGATTTGAGCTTTTCCATTGCACTATTAGATGACATGCTTAATGGATTTGTTATAACAAGTATATATGGAAGAAATGAGAGTAAAAGTTATGCTAAGCCTATAATGAAAGGGGATTCTAGCTATCCATTATCAGTAGAAGAGATGCAGGCTTTAGATAGAGCTAAGAAACAATCCATAGAATTATAAATTACAAACAGGTCTGGTGATATATTTGAAGATATTATTTATAGTAAACCCTATAGCAGGTAGAGATAAAGCAAAAAAATCAATTCCACTTATTGAAGAAAAAATGGACAAGCTTAATATAGAGTATAGTATAGCTGTAACCAAGGAACCAAAAGAAGCAACAAGTTTAACTATAAGTGGTTTAGATAATGGCTTTGACAGTATTGTTGCCGTAGGTGGAGATGGAACAATAAATGAGGTTGCCATGGGAATCATAAAAAAGGGGCATGGAACATTAGGTATCATACCAGGAGGAACAGGAAATGATTTAGCTAGGAGTTTGGATATTCCTTTAGACCCTGAAGAGGCTTTATATACCTTGTTAAGCGGAGAGAAAAAACATATTGACTTTGGTAAAATAAACGGTAGATTTTTCTTAAATGTTGCTAGTATGGGGCTTGATGCAGATATAGTAAAAAGAACTGAAGATGTAAAGAAGCTTATAAAAGGAAGAATAGCGTATACAATAAGTTTAATCATTACTTTGGTGGCATATAAATCTCAGAAGCTTATAATTGAACTTGATGATGAGACAATAGAAGTTGATGCGATGCTAACAGCTGTTGCAAATGGGAAATATTATGGTGGTGGAATGAAAATATGCCCTATGGCTGTATTAGATGATGGAAGCTTCCATGTAGTTGTTGTGAAAAAGGTAAGCAAATTTAAGCTTCTGACATTGTTTCCTTTAGTTTTTAAGGGAAGCCATGTAAACTTGACAGACTTAGTTAAAATTTATAGGTCTAAAAAGGTGAAAATAAAGTTTGATAAGGAACTACTATTAAATATAGACGGAGATGTAATTCCAGCTAAGGATGAAGTGAATTTCATAATAGATGAACGAAAAATAAAAATACACACAAATAAATAAGAATAAAAAACCCCTCAATGATAAAAATATAATTATAAAGCATTGGAGGGTTTTTTTGTGGAAAAAAAGATTATAGTGCAAAAAGGATTAAATGATTTAAAAAACAGTTTAGGCAATCTAGGGTATGAGGTTGTTGATATCAATGACAGTAGTACAGCCCAAGCTATAATTTACATGGCAGATGGATATGATATTGAGTATCATAACAATTTAGCAAGCATGAATATTGGAGTAGATATATCAAATAACATGGGCACTATTCTAATTAATGCAGCAGGAAAAACAACAGAAGAGATAGACAATATAATTAAAAAGAAAATATATAGCCCACTGTTTGACTGATAACCAATTAGATTTAATTGGTTATCATTTTTTCTTTTTGTTTAAAAAACTTCCAGAGTGAAGCAGTAAACCCTGATGAAATGACATCGGCCATCTTCATAACTGTACTTAGTCTAGTGTTTTGCAAAACCATGTATTCCATAAAGCCTCCAACATTAACTACTCCAGTAATATGCATATCACCAACAAGAGGTAAGTCCTTATTCACACCGGCCCCTGGTTTTATTGAGCCTTTGGCCACATTAATATAACCTACTCTTTCTAATTTTCCTAAGCATGCATCTATAGCTATAACAAAGGGTCTTTTATATGAAGAATATATTTGATTAATGCTTTCTTCAAGATTTTTAGCATGCACAGGAACTTCCAGGGTACCTAAGACATGAATATTAGAGTATATTCTTGTAATGTATGAAAGCTTATAGCCTATTAGTGGACCTAA